>CAJXRM010000105.1 GCA_913059205.1 uncultured Flavobacteriales bacterium | reverse complement strand
GTTGTAGATTCTTTAATAAGAAATTTAAAGCAGTAATTATAAAAAAGGGGGAGCTTTTAGTTGAAAGTTCCCCCTTTTCTATTTCATTTTTTGACGCGAGTCAATTGATCAAACACTGGATATTTTAGAAGAAAATACTTCCCTTTAACAGTACATTGTGTTGTAAGTGGTTTTGAAGAAACTCCTTTGTATGAATGTCGAATCCTTTTCCTTGTACCAACTGATATCCTAGGTCAAATATAATCCCTGTATTTTTGGTGAAATTCAAACGATAACCAAAAGAAGGGTTCAAGTACAATCCGTTTTGAATACGTCCATCTTTGGAGTATCTCTCATTGTAATAAGACCTGTTCAATACAAAATTGTAACCTACTGAAGTTCCGACAACAATGGCGCCATTTCCTTTCTCAGTTGTTGAAAGTTCATATTGAATCTCAGCAGAAACAGGAATCATCTGTTGAATATTGGCTCTTCCTCCAGCATCACCGTAGTAATACGCAGAAATCCCTGTATGTAAATCTCGATGAACTTTTGCAAACAAGCCAATTCCAGCGCCTCGAGTAGACCAATCTCCCCCTCCTATAGCACCTGAAACCCGCATGTAAAGATCGCGTGTATTGTAGTTTGGTTTTAAAGAAGTCATTTCCGCTTCTGTTGATTGTGCTGTGGCCAAAAAAGTACTCATGGTTATCAGACCCATAATAATATTTTTTCTTTTCATAAATTTTGTTTTTTTGTTGATTTTTAATTCGTAACAATTACTTCTTTATAAATCGATTGACTCGCGTACAAAAAGAAATTCTTGAGGAAAACGAGCAAAATTTACATTCAACCTCCGGACTTGATTTCAGCTAATTCTTCTCAGATAAAACTTCTAGTAGCTGTAAATTATAAACCAGAACCGATACACATTTGTCGTTGTACTTGCTAAGAAATAAGGAACAAGGAACAAACTAGACGCTTGTTCCAAGATTTAATTAATTCTGATCACATAAAGCGTCAATATCAAAATGAATTCCTTCATTTTTATTTGAACCCCTTTCATCTTTACAGTCAATATCGAGCGAGCGATATATCCCTGCGCATGATGTCATGCTTGCTGCGATTATGCTAAAAAGCACTACTTTCTTAATTGTTTTCATTTATATTTAATTTAAAGTTTACGAGATTATTTCCCTGATTTAAAGAGTAGCCACAGGGTTAGGGCTAATTCACCGATTATTCCTGGTAATACAACAATGAAGGTTGAAACTGCACTGATAGATTCATATCCGCTGTAAAAGAGTTGAAGACAACTGTCTATTATATATCCAATTCCTGCAACAAGTAATAAACCTGATATAGTTTTTCGAACTCTTTTTGATTTACAGAGCAGGTTACTAAGCAGTACAAGATGTATCCCGAAAAAGATTAAACCAATCAGCCAAATTTTATCAAACATTTTTAAGGATGACTCTACTTGTTTCGCAAGCTCAACTTCACTTAAAGCTACTGAAGGTATTAATGATTGAACATCAAATAAGAAGTACAGAGCAGCTCCAAAGAATGCTACGTTGATCAATCTAAAAAGAACGGTGATTGCGGTTCTTTTAGGGCTATACTCTTTGAATATTCTATAGAGTACCCAAGTCAACAGTAGATCAGCTATTACCATAATCAGGAATGCAAAAACTCCTTGTAAATAGAGTTCATTTGAATCCTGAATGTTATTTAGGGTAGATATTGGATCTTCCCTCCTTAATGATTCCAGCACACTGAAGTTTGCAAAAATGCCGGTTATGAATATGACCACATATCCGATTCCACCGATAATTGAAATCTTTCTCATTTTTTTCGAATTTTATTGGAAATTGAATTATTCATTCACGATAACTACGTTTCCTACTTTTTTACCGGTCGAGACATAGTGATAAGCCATGGCAATATTGTCAAGCCTAAATCGTTTATCGATAATTATTTTAAGTCCTTTGCTTTGGTGAATCTCGAGTAGCTGTTGAAAAAAGGTACGAAGCTCGATTTTCGTTCTCATTCCTGTTGCGGAAAACCTAGCACGACGTCCACTAGTTCGTGATGTTCTTAAACTTTCCAGCAGCAAACGAAAACTAAGGACTGGTGACATATATAATCCATCATCTGACAAAACATGTTTTGCTTGTCTAAATGAACTTTTGCCAACAGTATCAAATAAGATGTCGTACTTCTTGCCCTCTGCACAAAAATTGGTACTTGTATAATCGATTACTTCATCTGCCCCCAAGCTTTCAATCAATTTTAGATTCTTGGTGCTGCAAACCCCTGTTACATGCGCGTCAAAGTACTTAGCCAATTGAACTGCTGCTGTTCCCAGACTTCCTGATGCACCATTGATCAAAATACGCTGCCCTGGTTTAATCTGAGCTATTTCTTTTAAGAAATTATAGGATGTTACCCAACCATCACCCAAAGTAGCTACTTCTTCGAAAGATAGTCCTAGAGGCCGATTTAGAATCAATGAATCGTCAGCTACGAGGATGAAATCTGCATTGGCGCCCATGGATGTAGTAGTCTCTCCGAAAACTTCGTCGCCAATATTAAAGTCTTTAACATCTTCTCCAATTGCTTCTACAACACCTGCGTACCCAGTTCCAGGAATAGAATTTTTAGGTTTCAATAATCCTAAAAATAGCCTTCCTATATATGGTTTGCCGGTCAGCATCATTGTATCGGCCCGCGTAACAGTAGATGCTATTATTTTTACTAGAATTTGCCCTGCCACGGGCGTCGGCTTTGATATTTCTTCCACTGATAATACATCAGGATTTCCATAACCATTCATATAGGCCGCTTTCATTTTCTTTTGATAGATTTTCATAATTAGAATTTGTTAGGATTATTGTTTTTCGAATGTGAATTTGAAATTGTAAACTTTGTCTTCACGATGATCAGCATGTATTTCAAGCCTATTCATCTTGATTTGAACCGCTTCAATAACTTCTTGGTTCGAGCCTTCGATGGAATGAATGTCAATTTGCTGATCACATATTGTGAACTGTACGATTACATAATCATGAAATCCTTCATGAAGTTCCACTTCACTGAGATCTAAGATCATTTTGTCAAGAAGTTCTTGAACTAAATCCGGATGTTTGTCATCCATCGCTCCAAAAGAACTAACCAATCCGATACATAAAAAAAGTGCTTTCATTTTTCTCATTATTAGTGCTGAAATTTTTCTTTCAGCAGATTATGAGACAAATGTATTCAGTGTAGATTCCAGAAAAGTTCTGAATTGCATGTAGGTGTTCGGATTTACAATTCCGAACCTAATATAGAATGTGGAAAATCAGTTTTGAAACATCCTAAACTTGTTCAATGTATTGTTTAGGTGTTAATTCCGTTTCCTTTTTGAAGTACGTATTGAAAACGGTTTTTGAATTGAACCCGCATTCATAAGCGAGACCAATTATACTGAAATGTCTATGCTCTCCATTCTTAACCTTTGTTTGGAATTCTTTAACTCTATATGAATTGATCAGAGAATTAAAATTGGTTTCAAACGATTCGTTGATGAGCCAGGACAGTTTATTCGGATGCAAATCGACCATACTTGAAAGTGAACGAATAGAAAGTTCAGGATCGGTAAACACTTTTTCTTCTTCCAATAATTTCAACAATCGGTTTCGATAATCAATTATTTCCGTCGACGTTATTGGTGATTTTTTATCCGTTTGTTTTGCACTATCTATTGAATGGTTATAGAGTTCCTTAAATAGGACCCGATAGCGATCTTCGTCTTTGAATTTTTCGATGAGCGGATCATTCATATGGATAAGTAGAAGGGAAGATTTCTTCTCCCTAGCGCCTTCAATCCACTTATAGAATTTTTCGCGATTTCCTTGAATTGAATAAATAAACAGCAGAAATGAATCTGATCTAAAGCCCTCAGGTGTTTTCGCTTTTCGTTCTACCTCCTTCACTAAAATTTCACTCTGGGTGCGATCGCCTTTCATTATAGAAGCCAGCGTTTGAATTCCAAGTTTATCTTCCGCAACAATAGTTCCTTCTTCGTATTCATCAAAGAAATGATACGCCTGATCATATTCCCCCAGCTTCAGATAACAATAAGACGCCACACTTTGTGCAGGTATATTGTATGGATTCATAGCGAGTAGAACTTTGAGTTTTGAAAGCGAAGTAGAATAATCCTCAATCATATATGCGTGATAGGCGTCAAAAAATTTTACTTCTTGACTCAATGGGTCCACTTGTAATGAATGGTCCAAAAACTGCTTTGACTTCTCTCGATTTCCAGCTAATACATGCAAAAATGATAATTGTTGATTTGCCTCAGGATGATTTGGATGCAAACGAATTGCCTGATAACAGTCCGCCATCGCTCCTTTAAAATCACAGTAAAAGAAAAATTTCAATTGTGATCTTTGATAGTATGCATTTGATAGATTAGGGTTTATCAATAGCGCTTTTTTCACGAGCTCTTCGACCTCTCTCCAGGCTTGATCATATGCCAAAAAACCGGTTGTAGCCAAAAAACCGAGCGCATCAGCTTTCCCCATCATGGATTCTACATGATTTGGATCGAGAATTAACGCGCGATCAAATAAATCTGCCGCCTTTCGTACATCTTCTACCTTCCATTGCCTAAAATGAAACCGGCCATTTAAAAACAATTCGTACGCTTGAAAATTCTTTGTTTGTGGTTTTATTAGGTGTTCCTGTAAATCAAAATGCCCAAGCGCTTCTCTGGCCTTTTCCGCAATTAACAAACTGATTTCATCCTGAACAGCAAATATATCCTCCAATTTTCTGTCCCATACGTTAGACCAGATGTGAATATCTTCATGCGCATCAATCAATTGAGCCGATATCCTCACTCGTTTATTGCCAAAGCGAACACTTCCCTCGATTATCATAGAAACGTCAAGTTCCTTAGCAATTCGTGGTAGTTGATAATTTTTATCCTTATAATAAAAAGATGAAGTTCGGGAAGTAACTTTTAGCTCTGTTATTCTACTTAGCGCATTGATTATTTCTTCTGTGATACCATCTGAAAAATACACCGTTTGTTCTGTACTTCCCATATTCTTAAAGGGCATTACGACTATTGACCTTAAATGTGAAGTTTTGTTCAAATTATATTTTCGGTGTATTGTTAGTATTAAAAACTTTAAAGATATATTTTTCTAAATGAAATAAAAAAACACCCAAGTTCCACCCAACTTGGTCGTTTTTCTCAAATCATTTACATCCCGCATTTTCCCGTTCAAAACCACCTCGATTTTCACCCGAATCTGACGTTCCAAACTTGCCTGATTTTGCGTTTTCATTACCCCTTCATTTTCTCAATCCTTTGAATCCCACGTTTCACTTGCCCTGAGCATGTCGAAGGGAAATTTATTTCACCCAAGATGCGACCAACTTGGGGAAAAAGAATATCAAACCTCATCAATTTTGTCATGAACACAAAAAATCAAATCATATGGCAACATCCATTATTACCCCAGACGATCTAGAGCAATTTAAATGGGAGCTCTTAGACCAAATCAAGCAACTACTTGATAAGAAAGTAGACAAACCAATTTCGCAAGAAGAAAAGCGCGTTTGGATTAAATCACATCAAGTACAGAGATTACTTGGAATTTCTCCAGGCACACTTCAAAACTTGCGTATCAATGGGATTATTCCTTACACCAAAGTTGGTGGAGTACTTTTTTACAACAAGGAGGATATCGATACCATCATGCAAAACAACATGCGAAACCAGATCGTGCGATAGCTCGTGAAGACTGAGGCTCGAACAGGAAGTTCGAATAGCCGAAGGAAAGCAACTGAACAATTTAATTCTTAATTCAATTCAATTCAAAATGACAAATTCAGAAATTTTAAAAAACATCAACGGTGAAATCCGTTCATTGGTAAAAGCGTTTGAAACGCACAAATCAAATCAACCATCTGACATTCGTTCCGAATGGATCAATACAGTTGAAGCTTCTCATGCACTAGGAATTAGTGCAAAATCTTTACAACGATTACGTAATTGTGGTTCACTTCCTTACAGTCGTATTCATGGAAAAGTGTATTACAAGAAAAGCGATATCGAAGGACTATTGGAACGTAATTATCAAAAGTTAAATGTGAACCATTGCGGTTGTAAATGATCACAAGATGTCAGGAAAAGTAAATTATATCAAGCACCTTCAATCGGTTGTCGAGCGTATGAACGATGACGACCGATTGAGTCCCTGGCACATTAGTTTGTATCATGCATTATTTCATTGCTGGAATGATAATCGACTTGAAAATCCTGTTTCAATCAACAGAAATGAATTGATGAAGCTTTCGAAAATTGGTTCGATGAATACGTATACCAAAACGTTGAAAGAGCTTTCTCATTGGGAGTATTTACTCTATGAACCTTCAAAGAATCGCTGGGTTGGAAGTAAGATTTACATGTACAGATTCGATACATGTAGTGATAATAGTGGTGATAATACCACTGATAAAAGGACTGATAAAACAGCTGTAATACCAGTGATAAAACAAGTGCGACCTTCATTAAAGAGTATAAAGGTTAATAAAGAAATAAAAGATTTAAAAGTAGAGAAAGAGGTAAAGAGCAAAACAAGTTTTGCCGTTCCCGAATTAGAAGAAGTAAAATCTTTTTTTATTTCAAATGGCTCAACAGGTTCTGAAGGAGAAAACTTTTTCAATTATTTCTCTTCCAATGGATGGTTAGTTGGTGGAAAAGCAAAAATGAAAGATTGGAATGCTGCAGCTCGTAATTGGATCAAACGAAGTGCAAATTTCAAGAATGGAAATCGAGGTTCGAGCGCAGTCGAGAACCGATTAAATACAAATAACGACAAAGATTATTCAATGCCATTGTAACTATGAAAAGTGAATTACCTTTCGAAATCATTAATGGCGTTCGCCAATATAATTTCAATAAATCATGGAACTATCTCGAGCAAATGGGACAACAGAAATTCGGACTGAAATTCAAACTCAATCCGGAGGACAAAGAAATAATTTACAAACTCTTGATTTACTTCATTCGCGACGAAGAGACTTGCGAAAAGTATGGAATAGATCTCGAAAAAGGAATTCTACTCAATGGTCCAGTCGGTTGCGGAAAAACCTCCCTTATGACTTTGATGAGACATTTCACATATCCTGATCATCATTACCTCATAAAATCGACTAGAGATATTGCTTCTGAATTCAACCAAGAAGGATATCCGGTCATTCAGAAGTACGGAAAATCTCGAAATAAGATTTATTGCTTCGATGATTTGGGAGTAGAAAATAACATGAAGTACTATGGAAATGAATGTAACACGGTCGCTGAAATACTTTTGCAACGTTATGATTTACAAATTTTGGAAGGAACGGTTACTCATGCTACAACTAATTTAAATGCGGAGGAATTGGAAGTAATATATGGGAACAGGATTAGATCTAGGTTAAGAAGTATGTTTAATTTAATAGCCTTTCAAAAAAGTACACCTGACAAAAGGTAGAAAACACAAAATTAGGGCATAATTTCCAGTTGAAATTTACGAATCAAATTGGTGTTTTTGAATTCGTTTGTACATTTGGCAAAAAAACTGTAAGAATTGAAAAAGGAGATTGAACTTAACGCGGTAGAAAAAAAACTAATAGCTAAAAATGTTAATCCAACCGCCATGCGTATTCTTGTCATGAATTATTTTCAAAAATCTTCAAACGCCTCTTCACTCAGACAACTCGAAGAACATTTTGAAAAGTCAGATATGACTACACTTTATCGTACATTAAAAACTTTTGTTGAGCATAATATTTTACACACAATTGATGATGGTTCAGGTATTATGAAGTATGCTAGATGTATTGAAGGTTGTGTTTGCGCTCCTGATGATCTACATTATCACTTTCATTGTCTTTCTTGCAAGGAAACTATTTGTCTTACTGAACAGCGCATTCCCAAAGTTCAATTACCCGAGAACTTTACAATGTCAGAAGCCAATATGGTTGTAAAAGGTAATTGTTCAAATTGCTCCCCAAAATAATTGCAAAACACTTGCAGACGACTTGAACTAACTTTGTCATAAATATAATTAATATGATAAAAGCCTTAGTCCTTTCAATTTTTCTTGTAATTCTCAATATATCATTTTCGCAGGAAAATATTTTTACAGCAACAATTCTAGATAAGACGCAAAATGAAGCCGTAATTGGTGTCAAAGTTTATTTTCCAGAAATCAAATTAGGTGCAATTTCCGATTTAGATGGAAAAGTTAGTATTTCAGGAATTACAAATGGAGTGCATTCTGTTCAAATATCTATGCTTGGATTTAAAGAAATTGACACAAGTCTTTCATTTCCTTTAGTACACAACAATATCATCTTTTACTTAGAAGAAGTAAAACAAGAAATTGAGGGAGTCGTTGTGAGCGTCGCTAGAAGCTCTCGAACTATTGAGAATTTACCCACAAGAATTGAATACATAGGAGGTGAGGAACTTGACGAAAAAGCTATTATGAACTCTGCAAACATCTCAATGGTTCTTAGAGAAAGTACAGGTATTCAAATGCAACAAACATCAATAAATAGTGGTAATTCAAGTATTAGAATTCAAGGAATGGATGGACGGTACACACAACTTCTAAAAGATGGGTTTCCACTTTTTGGAGGATTTGCAGGAGGGTTAAGTGTTATGCAGATACCTCCTTTAGATTTGAAACAATTCGGAATCATAAAAGGTAGTTCTTCTACCCTGTATGGCGGTGGAGCGATTGCTGGACTAGTAAACATGGTATCGAAAACACCTGATTATGATCCAACATTGGACATTATGCTTACACAAACTCATGCCTTAGGAAGCACGGCAAATATATTTTATAGCAAGAGAAAAAAGAAAGTAGGATATACTTTGTATGCTTCTGGAAATTATCAAAACTCTTATGACCCTGACAACGACGGCTTTAGCAATTTAGGTAAATCAATTACTATTTCATTGAACCCTAAAATCTTCTTATATCCATCTGAGAAAACAATAATCTGGGTAGGTTTAAATGGAACTTTTGATGATCGAACTGGAGGAGATATGAAAGCTATAAAAAATGGAGTCAGTTCAGACCACCCGTACTTAGAAGAAAACATATCTAGTAGGGCGAGTACACAAGCAGTTTTAGAGCATAAATTTACAGATAAAAAAATGTTAACATTTAAAAATAGCATATCCTACTTTGATCGTAAAATTGAAATTCCCAATTACACTTTTAAAGGAAATCAACTAAACTCTTTCACAGAACTAAACTATCAATTGGTGACAAAAAAAACTGAATGGGTATTCGGTGCGAATTTTTATTCAAATTCATTTGATGAAATTTCCGACAGCCTTGAACGCGATCAACAAGATTTAACAGCTGGTCTATTCATTAATAACATAGTAGATTTATCGAAAAAATGGGCGATAGAATCAGGAGTTAGGGCTGACTATTCAGCAAATTGGGGATTTTTCCCATTGCCTAAAGTTTCTGTGTTATGGAAACCAACTAAAAAATTCACAAGCAGATTAGGTGGTGGATTGGGATATAAGACTCCTGACCTTTTTACAGAAGATGCTGAACGGATTCATTTTCAAAATATTTATCCCTTAAATAATTCCAATTTGTCAGCAGAACAATCCGTAGGAGGCAATATTGATTTCAATTATAAAACGAGAATTGGTGACGAAGTAACTATTTCAATAAATCAGCTATTTTACTTAACTTCAATACGTAATGGTATGCCTGTCTCTTATACACATCTCCGAGCCCACGAGACAGGCAGAAATCTCGT
>CAJXRM010000104.1 GCA_913059205.1 uncultured Flavobacteriales bacterium | reverse complement strand
CAGAGTAGATCGTCGGCAGCGTCAGATGTGTATAAGAGACAGTTTTTAAACCAATATTGGATTTATATTTATTTTAACCGTATGATTTATTTCGCATCTTTTTTCATTCTAGCTAAAAATGAAGACGGTTCAGTAATTGGACAATTGATTCTCTTGATTTTCATCGGTTTAATTTGGCTTATTACGGAAAAGGTAAAAATGATTCGGCATTCAAGATCTCCTTTCTCATTTAACCTGAAAAAAGAACTCACAGAAGACAATTTATTAAACATCTACATCTGTCTTTCTGCTCAAATGATCAAAAATGATTTAAGAGACGTTCGAGAGAAAATAGATTACATGAATAAGTACTTCAGAAGTCATTTTCCAAACAAACACAATGGTTTCTCGGAAGTTTTGAATTCAGCTTACCGCGAAGAAATTGATTTTCATGGATTAATTGATTGGCTAAAGGCTAAGCTCCCAAAACACAAAGATCGTGTTCAAATAATCTACTTCTTGGTCGGAATGGCCTTTATTGATGGCGCGGTTAATGAAAGAGAATTGCATTTAATGAATAATCTCGCTATGCGTTTGGGGTTAACACCAAAGGAGTTTGAAAGTATTTTGGCAATGCACCAGACATATGAGCAGAAATCTTGGAAAGCAAAGCAAAAATCAGCTGTACCAGTCGTAAGTAAACTCAAATTAAGTACACAAATTCTTGGCGTATCTGAACATGCAACTATGGATGAAATCAAAAAAGCATATCGTTCCTTGGTGAAAAAACATCATCCAGATCGCTTTTTTAATGAGAGCGAAGAACAACAAAAAATTGCTCAAGAACGATTTATGAACATTCAAAAAGCATACGAACTGTTAGAAATACTGAAGAAAACGAGTTAAAATTAATGGTTGATATTATTCTACAATATGCGTTTCCTAAAAAACAAGATAGCAATGGTTGGACAGCCATTTTTTTCTTTCTCCCCTTTATCATTGGAATTCCATGGTTAATTTACCGCAGAGTTCATTATTTCTTAAATGACCCATTTCAATTTGACTTATCAAAAAGACTCAATCACGATAGACTCCTAACTGCATACATTTGCTTATCTGCACGATTAATCAAAAGCGACCCAAGGGATGCCGGTGAGAAAGTGTTATACATGAATAGCTATTTCAGTAAACATTTTCCAGATGAACGTGAAGGATTTTCTGCTATGCTAACTTCAGCCTATGCCGAGGATATTAACTTCACTGAGCTGTTGAATTGGATAAAAGTTAAACTACCTGCGCACAAAGACCGAATTCAAATCTTATACTTTCTTGTTGGACTTGCGTTTATTGATGGTCAAATAAATGATCGTGAATTAAACGTTTTATACAACATTGCGGAACGCATCGAAATTACACCAAAAGAAATGGATAGTATTTTAGCAATGTACCAATCCAACAAAAATGAATCTCAGCGCCCAAAGTCTAAACCTGTTCCAAAAAACGAATTAAAAATCTGCTCAAAAATACTGGGAGTATCAGAATTTGCTTCTTTGGAAGAAATAAAAAAAGCATATCGATCATTGGTTAAACTGCATCATCCGGATCGCTTTTTCAATGAGAGCGAGGAACAACAACAAATTGCTCATGAACGATTTATGCACATCCAAAAAGCATACGAACTGCTAGAAATTTTAAAGAAAACAAGCTAATTAGAGCTTAGAAAGCCAATTCATAGCATCAAAACCATCTGCGTAATCGTTCAGTTTTGGACATTGAGCTTCGCCAAATGCAGTATATTTTTCACCAATCACAACTTGTAATTGTTCTTTATATTTTTCGATATAAGCACTCACCTCTTGTTCACTTTCGTAATAGTGATAATGAACCATTGCTAAAGGCGAAAACAACAATTCAGTTTCACGTAATAAGACAAAATTATTGTCCAATAAAGGAGACTGATTCATTAAGTATACGGTTTTGTTGTAATCGTAATTATTACCGTATTTATTGTTATTTATCACGTTTGAATGACTAAAAACACCTTCAAAAAAGTGATTCAAATCGTACCCCTTTGGAAGCATTAAATGCGAAACATTACGACATCCTAAACCAAAATAATTGAAAATATCATTTCCCAACAATTCAATTTGTTCTTTTGTTTCATTTCCTGTTAAGACGGCCAATGAAGTTCTGTTACTTCTAAAAATATGGGGATATTTCCCGAAATATTGTTCAAAGTATTTTAGTGAATTATCACTTCCTGTAGCGATAACTGCTTCAATTCCATCTAATCTACCAGTTGAAAGCACAATTCGATCTTTTATCTCTGGAATAAATGTGATTAAATGTCCCACCAAAGCTGGAAGCAAAGTTTTATCATCAGAACTTAACTTACAAACCGCTTTGTGCCCCGAAATAAGCACACATAAGAAATCATGAAACCCAACCAAAGGAATATTTCCTGCCATTATTAAAGCAACAGATTTTGGTTTTTTGGTAAATGTATAATTCGATGTCCAATCGACTAACTTTTCTTCCGTCAATTGACTTCCAAGAGCGAATAGGCTTTGCTGAACATTTTCCTTCGTGAACCAACCATTATAGGCAATTTGTCTATTTACAATTACCTGTAATTGTTCGTATTCATCCTTTGTGACTCCTAGATTAAAATCTTGCCAATCTTTCCCTTCCCCTATAGAAACCATAAGTTTCCCAAGCTGAACAAATCCTTTTCGTATTATTTCCTGTTTCACGGTGCAAATTTATCGTGTTTCAATGAATATCCTATGGTTAACTGTGTATTATTTTCCTTTTTTACCACAAAGGGAAAAGGTGGACCAAATTAGAAGCAGCAAAGGTAAGAACACGAAGTTGTTGACAAATATAAAATGGATGTGTTTGCGTTCTTTCAATCAACAAAAAACATTCATTTTTCATCGTGGCTCAGTGGTAAAAGCATTCTGATTAGCAAATTCAACATCAAGAACCCCATTTTTTATGGTCATATCATCCAAAAAGTAAAACACACTGTGTATATTTGCACCAGTAAAACAAAGAAAATGGCAATTATTATAACAGACGAATGTATCAATTGTGGGGCTTGTGAACCTGAATGTCCAAATAATGCAATCTATGAAGGAGGTGCTGAATGGAGATACTCAGATGGAACATCGTTGACAGGAATGATTACTACACTGAATGGAGATGACGTGATTGCAGATGACGCAAAGGAACCAGTTGACATGGATGTATACTACATTGTTACAGATAAATGTACTGAATGTGTTGGTTTTCATGACGAACCTCAATGTGCTGCAGTTTGTCCTGTTGATTGCTGTGTAGACGATCCAGACTATAGAGAATCTGAAGATGAACTACTTGCAAAGAAGGATTTCATGCACTTGTAAATCTATTCACGAAATAATATAGATACCGTCGTTGTTCATTGATTTGAGCAACGATTTTTTTTTGAACTTTTCCTCAATATACATTGCCAAAAAGAATAATCGTATTACTTTTGCAGCTGGGGTAAGTCTTGTACGACCAGCTCCCTCTGAATCCTCCAGGTCGGGAACGAAGCAAAGGTAAGAGGTTGTAGCGGTGCGATATGAGTAGCTTGCCCCTCTTTTTTTTACCAGTTTTAAGAAGCACTACTCCGCTACAGAAACCACTTTTCCATCCACGAACTTGATTTTACCTTTTCCATGGTATGTCCAAGTCGCGGTACTCGTCCCTGTTTCTTTTCCATTGATCGTATAACTGTTCGAACTTGACGAATGCATATTAGGATCTCCCAAAAGCTGTTTTACTTCGGATTCAGACATTCCCTCTTTAACTTCTTTAATAGAGCCTCCGCCGCACGAAACAAGAACAAACAAAACGGAAAAGAATAATAGATTTTTCATAGTGATTGGTTTTTTATACTCACTAAACTAATCAATAAATTGAATTGAAGAAACAAGAATCTAAAATTACATCCACTTCATTTTAAACTCCTCCACTTTAGGGATTTCATCGAACGAAATCTCGATCAAATGTTCACCAGGAATTAAATTCAAGAAATTCGCACTGAATTTTAAACCAAATTGACTGGAGCTCAGCCAGAAATCCCGCACAAAACGTTTATTTTCAATCGAAATGATAGCAGTTTTTGCACTGGTATCAATTGAGTGAAGTGAAAGGGAAATATCTTCAGCTTTAGCCGTTTTATACTCGTTCTTGATATTTGCGAAATTTCGCGTAAAACTCTCTCCCTGTGCATCATTCCACGTAAATTTTACTACAAAATTTGATTTTTCAAGTTCCGAAAACGCTGATTCATCAAAAACAATTTGTTTTGATCCTGCTCCAGAAAATTGAACTTTTTCCACCCATTCCCGTTCAGTTCTCCCTTTTAAATCAATCAGTTGCACGTAAACATTCGCTGTAAAACTATCGGGCAAATCATTAACAATGTAAAATGAGCGATTATCTAAATCATCGTATTTTGCAACAACAGCGATATTTTCATAATCTTTTTGTACTGCATATTGCAATGCTTTCCAATTCCATCGATAATCTACACTTGACCATGTCGGTGCAGGCCAACAATCGTTTACTTGCCAGTACAATGTACCTCCACAACGGGGAAAATCAATTCTGTGTCCAGCCACAGCTATACTCACCGCTTTAGCTTGAGTCAATTGAGAATAATAAACGAAATCTTCAAAATTTTCTGGCTTACCGTACAAATTCTTCGCATGTTTCATGATCATATCATTTCCAACATAGCTCTTTTGGTGATGCTTCATCACATCTGAAGATAAATCCCATTCAGTTTTATCAGAAAAAGTCAACAAGGTATTGTATTCAGGAAAACTTTGAAAACCATATTCAGCATTGAAGCGTCCGATTTTCTTCCCAAAATCTTCAATGGGATCTTTTCCATGCCAAACACCCCAATAATGCTGAGAACCATGATTGTACAACTCAGCTTTTCCCCAATTGCTTAATGGTGAAGTGTGGATATATGGAATGTTCGTGAATTCTTTAATAATATCTGGTGCTGTTTCTTTGAATACTCTATCATAGGAGCGCTCAATTTCCTTCGCACTTTTCCCGTAAAGCCCGTATTTTATCTGAAATCCCCAATTCCCCCATGCAACTTCCACTTCGTTGTTTCCATTGAACAACACAACACTTGGATGAGCCGCGATACGTGGAACTTGAGATCGGAATTCTTTAGAAATATTTTCAATAAACGCATCATCACCAGGATACATAGCGCAGGCAAACATTAGATCTTCCCAAACCATTATTCCCAACTCATCACATTTATCGAAGAAAACTTCATCTGGATAATAACCTCCGCCCCAAACACGCACCATGTTAAAGTTCGATTCAGCCATGATTTCAACCATTCGCACAATATCCTCATCCTTCACTCGCGCAGGAAAAATATCCTGTGGAATATAATCTCCACCCTTGCAAAATATAGTTCTTCCATTAATCTCAAAATAATAACTCGTTCCCCATTGGTCCTTCTCCATTACCAATTCCGAAGTCTTAATTCCATACTTTACATTATAACTTCCAATTATTTGATTTTTAGAGGTTTCAATCACAACTTTATCTCCATACAAAAATGCTTCTCCCTGCCCTTTCGGCCACCATAATTTTGGATTTTCGACCTCCACTCTTCGAACAAAAACACCATTTTTCCGTTGAATCTTTTCAGTTCCAAATGTCTTACTTTTCCATATAATTTCAGAAACAGCTTCATTGGACAAGTCTATTTCAAACTCAACAACCGCTTTTTCAGTTGTTACAGAGATTATTCGAGTAGTTTTAGAGCTAATATGTCCAAAATCAGAAAACTCAATCCAAGCAGTCTTGTTCAGCCCTATTGTATTCATTCGCAACGCCCAGTCCCAGCCAAATTGATATTGAGGTTTTCTAGTATAAGGTGCAATGGCTATGGAATGATTATCGTTTGGTGCAGGTAAATGATATGCAGCACTATCATACATAGTCTTGTGATACATTACGGGAGGTGTAAAAACTATAGTTAATTCATTTAACCCCTTTTTCAAATGCTTTGTCAAACGTATTGTATGTTCGATAAATGCGTTATCCCCTGTATAAATCAATGAATCATTTAAAAACACTTTCGCATACGTGTCTAGCGAAGGGAAGTGCAATTCGATAAAATCATGTTTAAGCTCCTCTTTTTCAAGGAAAAACATAGACTTAAATTCCCATTGATGATCTTCAATCCAACCAAATTTATTTTCATTTAATCCCACAAACGGATCTGGCAATTCACCAGATGAAATCAACGCTTCTTGAACCGATCCTTTTTCTCCAAGTTCAATCCACTCCTTTTTAATAGGATGAAGAATACTCCACGTCAACACCTTTTGTGCATTTGCAAAACCACTTAATCCCATCATAATCAATAGTATATATCGCATAATTACCAATTTCTATCAAAACCCGTATTGACTAATTCTGTTTTCTCATTGGTTTTCAATGCAAAATTAAAGCCAGCATACACTGAATAACCGCCATAATTGCCATTTTTATCTAAAGCCAAAAAACCTACCTGCAATCCCGTTAAGTCTTCGTGTTTTGCAATTATTCGTTCACAAGCCATTTTACAAGCTTCTTGTGGTGATTTCCCTTGCCGCATTAGTTCAACAACAGTGTGACTTCCTGCAATTCGAATTACAGCCTCTCCCAATCCAGTTGCACAAGCTGCACCTACTTCCCCATCTACAAATAAACCAGCCCCAATAATTGGAGAATCTCCCAATCTACCTGGCATTTTGTATGCCCAACCACTTGTTGTGCACGCCCCGCTCAAATTGCCATGCTTATCCATTGCCAACATTCCAATTGTATCGTGATTTTCATGGTTTATTACTGGCTTCTCAAAAACATCTTTATTCTCCTTCTTCCACTTTTTCCAATCGTCTTTCACTTCCTTCAATGGAGTTTTGACCTTTGAGAATCCATATGTAGACGCAAAATCCTCGGCTCCTTCACCAACTAACATCACATGCTGAGTATTTTCCATTATTGTTCGTGCGATAGAAATTGGGTGCTCAAAACCTTCTAAATATCCCACAGCACCGCATTTGGATTTTTCATCCATAATACAAGCATCAAGGGTCAAATGACCTTCTCTATCCGGTCTTCCGCCAATTCCAACGCTTCGATTGGTTATATCTGACTCAGTAACTCTAACACCTTTTTCTACAGCGTCAATCGCTCTTCCTCCAGCATTTAAGACTTCCCATGCACCTTCATTTGCAGCTAGACCGTGTTCCCATGTTGAAATAACAATTGGTCCATCCACTTTACCTTCAAAAGTACCTGAGATCAATTCTGTCGCTTTTGAAGGTTTTACAATACTTAAAGCTAAACCAGTCAAACCTAGTTTAAAAAAAGTGCGTCTTTTAAAATCTGCCATGTTTACTTGTTCTTTAAATATTCTTTTAGCCATATTCGATACTCAGCCACATTTCTTTCGTGTTGAGCATTTGTCACTGCAAAATTATGTCCAACTCCTCCAGGCTTACCGCACATAAAAATGTAATTGTCATCCGATGGGTTTAAAACTGCATCAATTACTTTTGCAGGTGGAATGCAAATTGGTCCCGGAGGTAATCCATCGTATAGATACGTATTGTATGGACAATCTATTTTCTTGTGCTTGTTCAGTAAGCGCTCTACGCCATCTAACTTATCTCCCCAACAAAATTTAAATGTTGGATCTGACTGCAAACGAATTCCTTGTTTCACTCGGTTTAAATACAACTTTGCAATAATTGGCCATTCTTCTGACATGCGTGATTGTTCTGAATACACAATACTGGCAATTGTTACCGCTTCAGAAGGCGATTTTAGGCCTACAGATTTTAATTTCGCATATCTATCTGCCGTCCAAAACTCTTTGAACCGTTCCGCCATAAAAGCAACAAACGCTTTTGCGTCAGTATCAAAATACATCTGATAATCCTCTGGCAAAAAAAGAGCAGGAATTTGTTCAATCGTGAAGCCATATTTAGTTAAAATTTCTTGTGATTGAATTGTCTCGACAAGGGAAACACTATCTGCAGCAATACACTTCGAAATAGAGGAAGCAACATCTTCTACTGTTTTACATCGATTAAAAACAACATTCACCTTAACTTCTGCCTTTCCCTGACCTTCTTCGTTCTTAGTAAAACCAATTACTAAATCCGAAATTTTAGTACCTGAAAGAATAATGAATTTTCCCGCTGCAAAATCTGTTGTATCTATATTGTTTTCAATTGAATACGATCTAACTTCATCACCATTTTCAATGACCCCCTCATTTACAAGTTTCTCAATCAACTCGGAGAGTGCAGGCTGACTAGTAAACAAGATCTTTGCTTCTACTGAATTAATGGTTCTCGATTCAACTTGAAAATAACGTAGAATTCGATCTTTATTTAAATACCCAACTATCCCAATGATGATAATCAGTGCAACGCCTATTTTTTTACCCATTTCTCATAAATTGAAGCTTCAAGATACACACCATCATTAACAAATTGCCTATCTGTTTTGCCAATTTTTACAAACTGTCTTTTTTCAAAAAGCTGGACACTTGCCTTATTCCCTGGATGAACAACGCATTTCAGCTTTTCCAATTCAAGTTTTAATGCTTCGTTTTCTACTAGCTTAACAGCTATGCTAGCTAGCCCTTTTTGGCGATTTTCTTTTTCAGCAATCAAAACTCCAACAAAGGCTTCCTTTTTATCAAAATCGATATCAAATAGATCTACGGTTCCTAACTGCTTGTCAGTTACTGAATCGCAAATCATCCATCGAGCTTGTTTTGCCCGTTGAATATTCTGATTCTCTTCTATCATTCGAACAATGTCAAACAATTGGTATTCACTTTTATTATCACTCGCATCCCAATTCGCTGGATTATTCTCCCATTGCATAACAATAAGCGCATCTGGAATATCAATCGGTCGTATGTAAATTGGCTCATTCATTTTCTTTCAATTTCTTTAAACGTGCATGGATATCATCAGTAGTATATTCAGAAATTGAATCAAATTCAATGGGAATATTGAATCCAAATACGCGATTAACTTGTTTTTTATCGTCTAAATCAACCAATAAATCAACCAATTGCTTTGAAAAATACGAGTTTAACACTTCTTGAATCGGTAGTAAACAAGTAACCTCAAAAGGTATTGTAGTATTATATTTATTAAATGAATTAGCTAAATCTTGAACATTCAATGTTGACTTCAATTCGAAACAAAGCGTTTTTATTTTCTTTTTTGAGATGATTTGTAAAACAGCATCGATTTCCGTCATAAAATCCTTTCCGTTGGCCTTTAGACTGAAATACCTACCTTCAACTGAAAGTCCCAAATGAGGCGGAATCTTATCCGCATGCCACACCCACAACAAGCATTTCTGCTCGTCAATCTTCTGCTTTTCAGCATTGATTATATTCGAAATCTTGTATTTAGACATCAATACTTCCATCAAACACGTGTTTTGCAGGACCAGATAACCAAATCGATGCATATCCATTCCCATCACTTACAGCCTCTACAGACAACTCTCCTCCTTTCGTCAGGACATTGACTTTCTCTAAATTTGAATTCAAACTCATCCAAACTAATGCACAAGCCGTTACACCAGTGCCACAGGATAACGTTTCATCCTCAACACCTCTTTCATATGTTTGGACATGTATAGTATTGGAATTTACTTCTTTAATTACATTCACATTCACTCCGTCTGTTTTGTACAACTCAGAATAACGAATAGACTTGCCAAATTCAATGATATCAATTGACTCATTTTCATTTGCGATTTTCACATAATGCGGTGACCCTGTATTTAACCAGAAGTCTGAGTTTACAGCTTGAATAGAATTTACAGGTAACATTTCCAAACGCACAATTCCATCTTGAGTGGTCGCTTCGTGAATACCATCGATGGCGTTAAACACTGCTTTACTCATTATCAACCCAAGAGATTTTGCAAAGTTCACGGAACATCTTGCGCCATTTCCACAAAAACTTTGTGAGCCGTCTGCATTAAAGTACTCAACCAAGAAATCAACTTCGGCATCTTTAGATAACTTAATTAAACCATCCGCTCCAATACCCAACTTCCTATCGCATAAGAATTGAATTTGCTGAATGGACAAATCATCATATTGACCATTCATATTGTCTAGCATCTGTCTCTTATACACATCTCCGAGCCCACGAGACAGGCAGAAATCTC
>CAJXRM010000103.1 GCA_913059205.1 uncultured Flavobacteriales bacterium | reverse complement strand
CTCGTGGGCTCGGAGATGTGTATAAGAGACAGTATTGAAACCTTTTTATAAGGTTCGTTGGGGAGATACTCAAGCGGCCAACGAGGGCAGACTGTAAATCTGCTGACTACGTCTTCGCAGGTTCGAATCCTGCTCTCCCCACAATGTTTTATGTCAAAAATAAGCGGGAGTAGCTCAGTTGGTAGAGCGTCAGCCTTCCAAGCTGAGGGTCGCGAGTTCGAATCTCGTCTCCCGCTCAAAAAAAACAAAAGGGACTAATGTGCCGGTGTAGCTCAGTGGTAGAGTGCTTCCTTGGTAAGGAAGAGGTCACGAGTTCAATTCTCGTCATTGGCTCGAAAGAGATTTAAAATTTTTTCACTCAAAATGGGGTGAAATTTTGCATATATAAAAGTTTATTTTTTAACTAAGAAACACACAGAACAATGGCTAAAGCAAATTTTGACCGCTCCAAACCACACGTGAACATCGGGACAATTGGTCACGTCGATCACGGTAAAACGACATTAACAGCTGCTATATCAAGCGTATTAGCATCTCAAGGACTTGCTGAGACTCGTGATTTCTCTTCTATCGATAATGCGCCAGAGGAAAAAGAACGTGGTATCACTATTAACACATCTCACATTGAGTACGCAACTAAAAATCGTCACTACGCACACGTTGACTGTCCAGGTCACGCGGATTACGTAAAGAACATGGTTACAGGAGCTGCACAAATGGATGGTGCTATCTTAGTAGTTGCTGCTACTGATGGACCAATGCCACAAACACGTGAGCACATCCTATTAGGACGTCAAGTTGGTGTTCCAAGATTGGTTGTATTCATGAATAAAGTGGATATGGTTGATGATGAAGAGTTATTAGAATTAGTTGAGATGGAAATCAGAGAATTGCTTTCTTTCTACGATTACGATGGTGATAATGCACCTGTAATTGCTGGTTCTGCTCTAGGAGCATTAAATGGTGAGGAAAAATGGGTAAACGCAGTTAACGAATTAATGGAGGCTGTTGATACTTATATTGAATTACCTCCTCGTGAAGTTGACAAGCCGTTTTTGATGCCAGTTGAGGATGTATTTACGATTACAGGTCGTGGTACAGTAGCAACAGGACGTATCGAAACAGGTGTTGTAAACACTGGAGATGCAGTTGATATCTTAGGTATGGGTGATGTTAAATTATCATCTACTTGTACTGGGGTTGAGATGTTCCGTAAGATTTTGGATAGAGGTGAAGCTGGAGATAACGTTGGTTTATTACTACGTGGTATTGAGAAATCAGAAATCAAGCGTGGAATGGTAATTTGTAAGCCAGGTTCTACAACTCCACACACTGAGTTTAAAGCTGAGATCTACGTATTGAAAAAAGAAGAAGGTGGACGTCATACTCCATTCCATAACAAATACCGTCCACAGTTCTACTTCAGAACGACAGACGTAACTGGAGAGATTTTCTTAACTGATGGACGTGAAATGGTTATGCCAGGAGACAACGTTTCTATTACAGTTAAATTGATCGTTCCTGTAGCAATGGACAAAGGTTTACGTTTTGCAATCCGTGAGGGTGGTAGAACTGTAGGTGCTGGTCAAGTTACTGAGATTGTATCGTAATCGAAAGATTCGATAATAAATTATAATAAAGGGGAGTTCGCTCCCCTTTTTATACGGGTGTAGCTCAGCTGGTAGAGTAGTGGTCTCCAAAACCATTGGTCGTGGGTTCGAATCCTACCGCCCGTGCAAAATTGATGACATGTCAAAAGTAAAAGAATATATCAATGAAACTGTGACCGAAATGGTGCACAGGGTCACATGGCCAACTTGGAAAGAATTGCAAAGCAATACGATAATAGTCGTTATTGCTTCTGTTATAATTTCCTTGATCATTTTCGTTATGGACTTTGGATTCGGTATCACCGGAGATAAAGATTCAGTTTGGAAAGGTGTATTGGGAATGATTTATAAAATGTTTTAATCGTTAAACGATGGCGGAAATTAAAAAACGCTGGTACGTCGTAAGATCTATCAGTGGTAAAGAGAAAAAGGTAAAAGAATATCTTGACGTCGAAATTACGCGTTTAAAGTTGAACGATTTTATCGGTCAAGTTCTAATTCCAACGGAAAAAGTATTTCAACTTAGAAATGGTAAAAAAATGAGCAAGGAAAAAGCTTATTTGCCAGGTTATGTTTTAGTTGAAGCTGCCTTAGTTGGTGAGGTTCCTCACGTGATAAAAAGTATTCCAAATGTTATTGGTTTTCTTGGAAACGAGAAAGGTGGTGATCCATCCCCAATGCGTTTGTCTGAAGTAAATCGAATTTTAGGTAAAGTGGATGAGCTTTCAGAGACGGAAGAAGAAATGAAAATACCATTTGCTATTGGAGAGTCTGTTAAGGTAATTGATGGACCATTTAATAATTTCAGTGGAGTTGTTGATGAAATCAACGAGGAAAAGAAGAAACTGAAAGTAATGGTGAAAATTTTTGGAAGAAAGAACTTGCTAGAGCTAAGCTATATGCAAGTTGAAAAAGAAATATAAGAGTATATTAACCGTAGGAGTGATGAAATGCGATTAAAGCTTCCCGCAAGTAATCATGTTAGACTACATAATTTAAACACAAATGGCTAAAGAAGTAGCAGGTTTGATTAAATTACAAATCAAAGGTGGTGCCGCTAATCCAGCTCCTCCTGTTGGTCCCGCACTTGGTGCAAAAGGGGTTAACATTATGGAATTCTGCAAGCAGTTTAATGCTCGTACGCAGGATAAACCTGGAAAGGTATTACCAGCAGTTATCACAGTTTATAGTGATAAGTCCTTTGATTTTGTAATAAAAACTCCCCCAGCAGCAATCCAAATTATGGAGCAAACTAATCTAAAGAAAGGATCTTCTGAATCTAATCGTTCAAAAGTAGGAACCATTTCTTGGGATAAAGTGCGTTTAATAGCTGAAGATAAGTTGCCAGATATGAATTGTTTTACTGTTGACTCTGCAATGCGCATGGTTGCTGGTACGGCAAGAAGTATGGGAGTTGTTGTAAAAGGTGGTGAAGCACCAAAATCTAAATAATTGTAACGTTATGGGAAGAATATCTAAAAAGAGAAAAGAAGCTCTAGCAAAGATTGATTCTGCTAAGGCTTATTCGCTAACGGAAGCATGTAGTTTAGTTAGAGAAGTTTCAACTACTAAATTTGATTCATCAATTGATTTATGCGTTCGTCTAGGAGTTGATCCAAGAAAAGCAAATCAAATGGTTAGAGGAAGTGTAGCTTTACCTCATGGTACAGGAAAAGACATGAAAGTGTTGGTTCTTTGTACTCCTGATAAGGAAGAAGAGGCAAAAGCAGCAGGTGCTGACCACGTTGGTTTGGACGATTATATCGCTAAAATTAAAGGTGGATGGACAGATATCGATGTTATTATTACAATGCCAGCCGTAATGGGTAAAGTAGGTGCTTTAGGTCGTGTTTTAGGACCAAGAGGACTTATGCCAAATCCAAAAACTGGTACTGTAACAATGGATATTGCTAAGGCTGTTACTGATGTGAAATCGGGTAAAATTGACTTTAAAGTTGATAAGCACGGTATCGTACACGCAATGGTTGCAAAAGCAAGCTTTGATGGTGACAAAATTTTGGACAATGCAAATGAGCTGATCCAAACTATTGTTAAATTGAAGCCTTCTGCATCGAAAGGAGTGTATGTTAAAAGTATTTACATTAGTTCAACAATGAGCCCTAGTATTATGATTGATACTAAGTCTGTAATTGCTTAAAACTTACGAAAATGACAAAAGAAGAAAAAGCAAAGTATGTAGATGATTTGGCGGTTCAGTTAGCTGAAAACAATATTATCTATTTGGCAGACACAGCGGAATTAACAGTTGAAGTAATTAACAACCTTAGAAGACGAGCATTCAATTCTAACGTTAGCTTAAGAGTAGTGAAAAACACGCTTCTTGAAAAAGCAATGGAGAAAGTTGAAGGGAAAGATTTTGGTAACTTGAAAGATACTCTTTCAGGTGCAACTTCAATCATGTTTTCTGAGCACGCTAATGTTCCTGCGAAATTAATGAAAGAATTTCGTAAGAAAAATGATAAGCCTATTCTTAAAGGTGCTTACATTGATGCGAGTGTATACATTGGTGATAACCAATTGGAAGCACTTTCTAATTTGAAAAGCAAAGAAGAGTTATTGGGTGAAATCATCGGATTACTTCAAAGTCCTGCTAAGAACGTTGTTTCTGGACTTAAAGGTGCTGGAGGAAAGATTGCCGGTATCCTTAAAACGCTCGAAGAGAGAGCATAACAAATTATTTTTTGAACTTATATTAAAATAAATAAAAATGGCTGATTTAAAAAAATTCGCAGAAGAGTTAGTAAATCTTACAGTTAAAGATGTAAATGAACTAGCAACAATTTTAAAAGATGAGTACGGTATCGAGCCTGCTGCTGCTGCTGTTGCAGTTGCTGCTGGTGGAGCTGCTGCTGGTGGTGACACTGCAGAAGCACAAACTGAATTCACTGTAATTCTTAAAGCTGCTGGTGCTTCTAAACTTGCTGTAGTTAAACTTGTAAAAGAATTAACTGGAGCTGGATTGAAAGAAGCAAAAGATTTAGTTGATGGAGCGCCTGCAACTTTAAAAGAAGGTGTTTCTAAAGACGAAGCTGATGGTCTTAAATCTTCTTTAGAAGAGGCTGGAGCTGAAGTTGAGATTAAGTAATCTTTAATACTTATTATGGAAAAGGCATCCCGATTTTCGGGATGCCTATTCCTGTTTTTTTGCATTAAGTGCACTTTTGCACATTATTTTTATTCACTAATAAAATCGTTTGGCTTTGGCATCATCAAACAGTATTCAGAAAAGAGTGAATTTTGCGTCTAGCAAAAATCAATTTGCATATCCTGACTTTTTGGATATACAATTAAAGTCTTTCCAAGAGTTTTTCCAGTTGGAAACTACTCCAGACAATAGAGATAGCGAAGGGCTATTTAAAGTTTTCGCGGAAAACTTCCCAATTACTGATACGAGAAATCAATTCGTATTAGAGTTTTTGGACTACTTTATCGATCCACCTAGATACACAATTGAAGAGTGTATTGATAGAGGATTGACGTATAGTGTCCCATTAAAAGCAAAATTAAAATTGTATTGTACAGATCCTGAACACGAAGATTTCGAAACTATCGTGCAAGATGTGTACTTAGGAACAATTCCATATATGACTCCAAAAGGATCATTCGTGGTAAATGGTGCGGAACGTGTTATCGTTTCTCAATTGCACCGTTCACCTGGTGTGTTCTTTGGACAAAGTCGTCACGCGAATGGTACAAAATTGTACTCTGCACGTGTGATTCCTTTCAAAGGTTCATGGATTGAATTCGCAACTGACATTAATAGTGTTATGTATGCGTACATCGATCGTAAGAAAAAATTACCTGTTACAACATTATTTAGAGCAATCGGTTACGAAAGTGACAAAGATATTCTAGAAATATTTGACCTTGCTGATGAAGTGAAAGCGACAAAAGCAAACTTGAAAAAGGCAATTGGACGTAAATTAGCGGCAAGAGTTCTTAAATCATGGGTTGAAGATTTCGTGGATGAAGATACAGGTGAAGTTGTTTCAATTGAAAGAAACGAAGTATTGTTAGATCGTGAGACAACTTTAGAAGATGCACACATTGACCTTATTGTTGATTCTGGATCTAAGACAGTTATCTTACATAAGGAAGATGCGAATACAGCAGATTTCACAATCATTTACAATACATTACAAAAAGATACATCAAACTCTGAAAAAGAGGCTGTTGAACATATCTACCGTCAATTGCGTAACGCTGAGCCGCCAGATTATGAAACTGCCAAAGGAGTTTTTGAAAAATTATTCTTCTCTGACACACGTTATGATTTAGGTGAAGTTGGTCGTTTTAGATTGAATAAGAAGTTAAGTGATAACATGGATGAAACGTCTCGTGTTTTGACTAAAGCGGATATGATTTCTATTATTAAATATTTGATCGAGCTTGTAAACTCGAAAGCAGATGTTGATGATATTGACCACTTATCTAATCGTCGTGTTAGAACAGTTGGTGAACAATTGTACTCTCAATTTGGTGTTGGTCTTGCGCGTATGGCAAGAACAATTCGTGAGCGTATGAATGTTCGTGACAACGAAGTATTCACTCCTATCGATTTAATTAATGCGAAAACACTTTCGTCTGTAATTAACTCGTTCTTTGGAACAAATCAGTTATCTCAATTTATGGATCAAACAAATCCACTTTCTGAGGTAACACATAAGCGCCGTTTATCGGCACTGGGACCAGGTGGACTTTCGAGAGAAAGAGCAGGGTTTGAGGTACGTGATGTTCACTATACACACTACGGACGTTTATGTACGATTGAAACGCCAGAGGGACCAAACATTGGTTTGATTTCTTCTTTGTGTGTTTTCGCCAAAGTAAATAAATTAGGATTCATCGAAACTCCTTATCGTGAAGTAGTAAAAGGTAAAGTCTCTATGGAGAAAGAACCTGTTTACATTTCTGCAGAGGAAGAAGATGAAAAAATGATTGCACAAGCAAATGCAAAAATCGATGATAAAGGTAATTTCTTAACGGATGTTGTAAAAGCTCGTTACGAAGGTGACTTCCCAGTTGTGGAACCAACCAACCTTAATTTGATGGACGTTGGTGCCAATCAAATTGCTTCGATTGCAGCCTCTTCAATTCCTTTCTTAGAGCACGATGATGCCAACCGTGCACTGATGGGATCGAACATGCAGCGTCAAGCAGTTCCATTATTGAAACCAAATTCTCCAATCGTTGGAACAGGAATCGAAGAGCTAGTAGCTAAAGATTCTCGTGTTTTAATTAACGCGGAAGGAGAAGGTGTAGTTGAATATGTTGATGCGAATGAAATCGTAATCAAATACAACTGGACTAAAGAAGATAAATTAGTAAGTTTTGACGGTGAAACAACACGTTACGCCTTAACTAAATTTGCTAAAACCAACCAAGGTACTTGTATTAACTTGAAACCTATCGTTCAGAAAGGTGATAAAGTAGAGAAAGGACAAGTTCTTTGTGAAGGATATGCTACACAACAAGGAGAATTGGCTTTAGGTCAAAACTTAAAAGTAGCGTTCATGCCTTGGAAAGGGTATAACTTTGAGGATGCGATTGTAATTTCGGAACGTGTAGTACGTGACGATGTATTTACATCAATCCACATTGATGAGTATTCTTTAGATGTGCGTGATACGAAACGTGGAATGGAAGAGTTAACTTCTGATATTCCTAACGTTAGTGAAGAAGCAACTAAAGATTTAGATGAGAACGGATTGATCCGTATTGGAGCAGAAATTAGAGAGGGAGATATCCTGATCGGTAAGATTACTCCAAAAGGGGAAACTGATCCATCTCCAGAAGAGAAGTTGTTAAGAGCGATTTTTGGTGATAAAGCCGGAGACGTTAAAGATGCTTCATTGAAAGCTGGACCTTCTTTGAGAGGTGTTGTTGTTGAGAAGAAATTGTTCTCAAGAGCAGTTAAGGATAGAAAGTCAAAAGCACAGGACAAACCAATTTTGGAAAATCTTGATGCTGAATTCGATAAAGAATTTGCGGCTCTTAAAAATACACTTGTTGAGAAATTGTTGGATATTGCTGGAGACGCTAAATCTGCAGGTGTATTCAATAACTTCAAAGAAGAAATCATTAAGAAAGGAACGAAGTTCGTTGCGCGTAACTTAAATGCAATCGATTATTCTATCATCAATCCAACAAACTGGACAGATGATGCGAAAATCAATGCTTTAATTGGTCGTGTTATACATAACTTCAACATTAAGTCAAATGACTTATTGGGTACGTACAAACGTAAGAAATTCCATATCTCTGTAGGAGATGAGCTTCCAGCTGGAATTATCAAAATGGCTAAAGTTTATGTTGCTAAGAAGCGTAAATTGAAAGTTGGAGATAAGATGGCAGGTCGTCATGGTAACAAAGGTATTGTTGCTAACATCGTAAGAGCAGAAGATATGCCTTTCTTAGAGGATGGAACACCAGTAGATATCGTATTGAATCCACTAGGGGTACCTTCTCGTATGAACTTAGGTCAGATTTATGAAACAGTTCTTGGATGGGCTGGAGAAAAATTAGGTATGAAGTTCGCTACTCCAATTTTTGACGGGGCACACCCTTTAGAAATTGATGAGTGGTGTGAGAAAGCTGGAGTACCTAGATCAGGTAAGACTTATCTATACGATGGTGGAACTGGAGAACGTTTTGATCAAACAGCAACTGTTGGAGTTATCTATATGTTGAAATTATCTCACATGGTTGATGACAAAATGCACGCTCGTTCTATCGGACCGTACTCACTTATTACGCAACAACCACTTGGTGGTAAGGCGCAATTTGGTGGTCAAAGATTTGGTGAGATGGAGGTTTGGGCACTTGAAGCATTCGGTGCAGCAAATATTCTACAGGAGATCTTAACAGTTAAATCTGATGATGTTATTGGTCGTGCGAAAGCATACGAAGCGATTGTTAAAGGAGATAACATTCCTGAACCAGGAATTCCTGAATCGTTTAACGTATTGTTGCATGAATTAAGAGGATTGTGTCTCAATATCTCTATGGACTAATTATTAAAATAAGACGATATTATGGCTTATAGAAAAGAAACACCTAAAACACAAAGTAGCTTCAACAAAATCACGATTTCGTTGGCTTCACCTGAAACAATTCTTGAGAAATCAAGCGGTGAAGTATTGAAGCCGGAAACAATTAACTACCGTACGTACAAGCCAGAAAGAGATGGTTTGTTCTGTGAGCGTATTTTTGGACCGGTAAAAGATTTCGAATGTCACTGTGGTAAATACAAAAGAATCCGTTACAAAGGAATCGTTTGTGACCGTTGTGGGGTTGAAGTAACAGAGAAAAAAGTACGTCGTGAACGTATGGGACATATTTCATTAGTTGTTCCAGTTGCGCACATATGGTACTTTAGATCTTTACCGAATAAAATTGGTTACTTACTTGGTCTTCCAACTAAGAAATTGGATCAAATTATTTACTATGAAAGATATGTAGTTATCCAAGCGGGTATTGCGACATCTTTGACTGGTGAAGTATTGAACCGTTTAGATTTCTTAACTGAGGAAGATTATTTAGATATACTAGATACATTACCAAAAGAAAATCAATACTTAGAGGACGCAGATCCAAATAAGTTTGTTGCTAAAATGGGTGCTGAGGCACTTTATGATTTATTGAAAACAATGGATCTTGAGGCTACTTCTTATGATTTACGTCACAAAGCAAATACAGAAACTTCAGTTCAACGTAAAAATGAAGCGTTAAAACGTCTTCAAGTTGTTGAATCGATGCGCGAGTCTCAAACAAGAATTGAGAACAGACCTGAATGGATGATTGTAAAAGTAGTTCCGGTTATTCCACCAGAATTACGTCCATTAGTTCCATTAGATGGAGGTCGTTTCGCAACATCTGATTTGAATGATTTATACAGACGTGTTATTATTCGTAACAACCGTTTGAAGCGATTAATAGAGATTAAAGCACCAGAAGTAATTTTACGTAATGAGAAACGTATGTTGCAAGAGTCAGTAGACTCATTGTTCGACAACTCACGTAAATCTTCTGCTGTTAAAACAGAGTCAAACAGACCATTGAAATCTCTTTCTGATTCATTGAAAGGTAAACAAGGTCGTTTCCGTCAAAATTTACTTGGAAAACGTGTGGATTATTCAGCACGTTCGGTAATTGTTGTTGGACCAGATTTGAAATTGCATGAATGTGGTCTTCCTAAAGGAATGGCGGCTGAGTTGTACAAACCATTTATCATCCGTAAGATGATTGAACGTGGGATTGTAAAAACTGTAAAATCTGCAAAGAAAATTGTTGATAGAAAAGAACCAGTTGTTTGGGATATTTTGGAGAACATTTTGAAAGGACATCCTGTTCTTTTGAATAGAGCCCCTACTCTTCACAGACTTGGTATTCAAGCTTTCCAACCAAAATTAATTGAAGGAAAAGCAATTCGTCTTCACCCATTGGTTACAACGGCCTTCAACGCCGATTTCGATGGGGATCAAATGGCCGTTCACTTACCATTAGGTAACGCGGCAATTTTAGAAGCACAATTGTTGATGCTTGCTTCTCACAATATTTTGAATCCAGCGAATGGAGCGCCTATTGCCGTACCTTCTCAGGATATGGTCTTGGGTCTGTATTATATCTGTCTCTTATACACATCTCCGAGCCCACGAGACAGGCAGAAATCT
>CAJXRM010000102.1 GCA_913059205.1 uncultured Flavobacteriales bacterium | reverse complement strand
AGATTTCTGCCTGTCTCGTGGGCTCGGAGATGTGTATAAGAGACAGGGTTAAATCTCCATTGTTTTTAAACACATAATTATTGATCTTTGTTTGAGGAATCTTAGCCAACTCAGCCATGGCATCAAACTGGTCATTACCTTCTTCATACTTTCTTTTAAACTCATTCACATAATCGTTATTACGAACATCTCGATGGATGCCATTCGAAACAAAAAGGTCCTTCCACCCGTCGTTGTCAAAATCAGCCAATAAAGGCGCCCAACTCCAATCAGTTTTGGCAACACCCGCCAATTGAGCAATTTCTCTAAACACACCGAGAGAAGAATTCAATTGTAGGCAATTGAACATAAACTGATAATGTTCTCCCATTTTTATATTCTGCCAAAAAGATTCGACATCCATCGAACCCATATTCTGTTTTGAGCGAATATGGTCTTCACTCGCCATATCAGCTACGTAAACATCCGGTAATAAATCGTTATTTATGTCTCCGATATCAACACCCATCGAGAACATTGGAATATGTCCTGTTCGTTTTTTAATTTCATTTTTAAACGTACCATCCTTTTGATTGATATACATGAAATCTGACAACATAAAATCATTGGCAACATAAATATCGGGCCAACCATCGTTGTTCAAATCTGACACGCAAACGCCTATGCTGAAACCATATTCACCCAATTCAGACTCATAAGTAACATCAACAAACTTTCCATTATCGTTTCTATACAAAGTATTGGAAGTCAATTCGGAACTGTTGTTTTTGGCTAAATGTGATTTGTTGCTTAAGTGGTTAATGATGAAAACATCAATATCTCCATCCCTATCATAATCTAAAAAAGCGGCTTGTACTGAACGTTTCGAATCAGTAAATCCATATTCTTTCGATTGTTCGACAAAGGTATTGTTGTGTTGGTTGATGTACAGCAAATTAGTCATTGGGCGCTTTTCATCTGCTGAGCCAGAGCGACAAACAAAAATATCCAACCATCCATCTGCGTTTATATCTATCATGGAAACGCCTGTATCCCAAAATTTTGTTTTTTCTTCAATACCGCTTGATTTCGAAATATCCTCGAATTTTAAATCTCCCAGATTAAGGAATAGCTTATTTTGTACTTGATTTCCAACAAAAAACAAATCTTGTAATCCATCATTATTTATATCTCCAGCTGCTACGCCTCCACCGTTATAGAAATAATCAAAATGAAAATAATTGAATTCTTCATTCTCCGTCAATGTATTTTCAAAATTGACTCCTGTTTCTTTTGCGGTTCGAGGAGAAAATAATGTTTGTCCAATTGACAAAAAAGAAAGTGAGTAAATACTTAATAAAACAATCCTTTTCATAGCTTAGACTTGTGAAAAACGAAGTTAACCAAAATAGTCTGAGCGACCGAATTTTTCCAATTGCATTTATTTATTCCGAATATATATCGACTTCTTAATTAGAAACGAAAACAATTTCTATTTTTATATTGTGTTATCTGTAATTTAACGTGTATCACAGATGAAAATTCAATAAAATTGAACTGAAATGAAAATTTGCTTTATAATGTACCCTTGGCACCGAATCGATCCGAAACAAGATTCATCAATTCGAATTATCCATGAATTGGTATCTCGAGGTCACGAGGTTGCGATAACACACCCATCCAATCTCACAATCAGAGATAGTGTAACGTTAAGTTTATGCAAAACAATAAAACCACAGAGTAAAGTCTCAGGAAATATTCCTTCGTTTTATAAGTCGGTTGAATTTGATGAACGAATGCGACCTTTGCAGGAATTTGACGTAATTTTCATGCGGGACAATCCACCTTTAGACGCTTTAGTCTTGAACTTTTTGGATTCAATTAAAGATGACGTTTTTATTTTAAACGCTGTTGATGGATTGCGCGAAGCGAACAATAAAATATATACCGCGGCCTATTATGACCCAGAACGAGAGTTAATTCCCGCCACACACGTTTCAAAAAACATTGACTATTTATTGCGCATAATCGAAGAGTCTGAAAATGACAAAATGATTATGAAGCCACTTGATGGATATGGAGGAAGCGGAGTAATCGTTATTGAAAAATCTGCGATGCACAACATTAAATCCTTGCTTGATTTTTACATCAACGGAAACAAAGGGAAATCAAATTATGTGATTTTACAAGAGTACGTTGAAGGCGCAGAAGATGGAGATGTTCGAGTACTCATGCTCCACGGAGAACCCATAGGTGCATTGAGAAGAAGACCACTTAAAGGAGATGTACGTTCGAATATTTCTGTTGGTGGAAGCGTCGAAAAATATACATTGACGAAACAAGATAAAATCTTGTGTAAGAAAGTGGGCGAAAAACTTGTTCGGGACGGACTTTATTATGCCGGATTGGATATCATTAACGGAAAACTAATTGAAGTTAACGTTTTGAGTCCTGGAACAATTAAGGACATCAACAAATTGAATAATGTTAAACTGCAGAGAAAAATCGCAGATTATTTAGAAAAGGTTGTAGCTAAAATTCACTTAGAAAAAGCATCAAAATAAGATTTAATTCATGGCTGTAAAACGATTAGAAATCGATGAGATTATTAAATTAATCAAAGCACGAAAAACATTTGAGGCAACATCAATTGATGGTTCATTTTCAATAAAGATTAATCGATACTTACCGTATTGTTGCACTGCAATTCATGACGGAAGTAATTTAAGAACTGATCTTCGTAAGAAAATAGCCCTTGACGAATACAGTCGCTGGTATGAAGAAGATCCTTATACTGGAGCATTTATCGCTTCAATGCCGATAACATTGGTTGGTCATGATTCCCGATTTGAATATGATCTAAATCGCTCTCCTGAAAATGCGATTTACAAAGAAGCTTGGGGAAACAATGTATGGAAAACTCCTTTAACTGTTAAAGAAATCCATGCAAGTAAATTAAAACACAGTAATTATTATAAAGTTACTCATGCTTTAGTAAATAAATTGGAGGAGATTTTCGGAGGTTGTGTTATATATGATGTGCATTCCTACAATCATGAACGCTGGGACAGAAAAGTTCCGCTATTCAATATTGGTACTGAGAATGTCGACACAAAAAAATACGGCGGTGTAATAGAACATTGGAAAAATGAGCTATCGCAGATTGAAATAGATGGAGTCGAAAACACCACAGCCATTAATGATGTTTTCCAGGGAAAAGGGTATAATTTAGAATATATTACCACGAATTTCAAGAATACACTCGTATTGGCAACAGAAGTAAAAAAAGTATACTGCAATGAATTAACAGGTGCTGCTTATCCAAAAATTGTCAAAGCATTACAAGAGAATTTAAAACACGCAATTGTAAACAATGCCAATTTCTTTAGTCGTGACAACACCAACTGGAAGCATGATTCAGCTGCTATGTTACTCGATAGGAAACTCGACCCTGCTATTCTTACAGTTGACAAAGGAATGTCGCGTTTAATTCGCGGATTTGAACTTTTGGGATATGTCAACCCTATTAATAATATTTCTGAGCAGAAAAAATTCTTCTCAAATCGCTATACAGAAATTCCAAATTTTAAATACAGCCCAATTCGCATCAATGCGTATGAATTAAAACAGGAATTGAGTAGATTACCTGTTCAAAACATATCGGATGTTTCCATTCGAAACATGTACGAAGCAGTTGTAAATAGTTATTTCGATAAAATCGATTTATTGACAACATTGGATACGCCCAAATTCTTGTACAATTCACTACGCTATTTTGGAAGACCTTCAAAAATTGATATTCAAAACGCTCAATATATTCTTCATTTACCTTCTATTCCAGGTGAACCAAAGCGTGTTCCAACTTTAGGGGTTGAACAAGCAATGATTAGCTTCAAAGAAGGATTAGCTTCTTATGGTTTTAAGAGTAAAATAGCAACAAGTAATAAAGTGATTGCGAAGGTAATGGTACTAAATGCGAAAAAAACAATTGTTTTTCGACCAGATGCCAAATTTACTCGAGGAGAAATAAATGCGTTGGTAGAACACGAAATTGGTGTTCACATGGTAACAACCATGAATGCAGCGGATCAAAACTTGCGACTATTTAAAATGGGACTCCCCGTAAACACTATGACGCAAGAAGGATTAGCTGTTCTTTCTGAATACTTGAGTGGAAACATGTCAATAAAACGTTTAAAGAAACTTGCACATCGCGTTATTATTGTTGACATGATGTGTAATGGCGCAAACTTTAAGGAATGTTTCCAATTTTTACACAACAATTATGTTGTTGATCCCAATGAAGCATATGCAATAGTAACTAGAGTTTTTAGAGGTGGAGGCTTCACAAAAGACCATTTGTATCTAAGTGGATTTGTTCAAATTCTTCGTTTTTGGGAAAAAGGCCATAGTTTAGATCCACTTTTAGTCGGAAAAACTTCATTGGAGTTTTATAGTACAATTGAAGAAATGATTGAGAGAGATTTATTAAATGCACCAAAATATATTACCCAAAGTTTTGTAAACCCCAAAGCTGAGAACAACAGTGAAATTTACGAATACATTTTTAGCGGCCTAAAATAAATCGTTAAAAATCAAAAGTATGGACATGAAAAAACCGATATCGACAATGTCAATATCGGTTAATGTCCTTTTAAAAAAGATTAACGCTTGTGCATTCCTTCGTCAGAAACAGTAAGTCTCTTTCTTCCTTTGCTACGACGAGCTGCTAAAACCTTTCTTCCATTTTTAGTAGCCATACGACTGCGGAATCCGTGCTTGTTTCTTCTTTTTCTAACTGATGGTTGAAACGTTCTTTTCATGATATATATTCTTTACTCTATTTGTCTAAAATTGGACTGCAAAGATAGTCTTTTTTTCTATCTTCCAAAGCCTTTCGACAAAATTATAAAAAAAAGAATGAAATACTATTTTGTTCGTTAGTTTTGCATGGATTAAATTCGATTCTATCTCAATGTTACGACCAAAAAGAAAAAAAGAAAAACGCGAAAAACTATCTAAAGAAAGTATCGCCAAAGCTAAACAGATTTTTTCTTACCTAAAACCTTACAGAACAACGTTTTTGATTGGCTGGATATTTTTGGTTTTTTCGAGTTCCATAGGACTTTTATTTCCTTTATTAATGGGACAATTACTTGGTGCTGGTTCGAATCAACCAAGTAACATGCAAGGAATTTTGGAGTTGATTTCAGCAGATACGATCAACACCTTCGCTTTGGCATTAATTATCATGTTCGCTGTACAATCTTTTTTCTCTTTTTTTAGAATAGTCCTTTTTACTCGAGTTACTGAAAACACTTTACGCGATATAAGAAAAGATGCATTTAGTCGATTAATCTATATGCCAATGGATTTCTTTAATCAACATAAGGTAGGTGAATTGACAAGTCGAATTTCTTCAGATATTGAAAAGATTCAAGAAACTATGCAAACGACAATTGCTGAATTTTTCAGACAAATTGTAATCATTATCGGAAGTGTAGTTTTTATGCTAATGATATCAGGTAAACTTGCGCTTATCATGCTTGCAACCGTTCCTGTAATGGCAATTGTGGCTGTTTTCTTTGGGCGATTTATACGAAAACTATCAAAAAATGCCCAAGACGAAGCCGCTGCTTCTAACGCTGTATTGGAAGAATCATTAATGGGGATTTCAAATGTTAAATCATTCACCAACGAGACTTTCATGTTGGGAAAATATATGAAGTCGATCAATTCCATTCGTGCATTAAATGTCAAAAGCGGACTATGGAGAGGAATTTTCGTTTCTTTTTTAATTGTTTGTATGTCAAGCGCCATTGTTTTTGTGGTATGGCAAGGATTGTTAATGACCGAAGGCCCAAATCCAGAAATTTCGAGTGGTGATTTCTTTTCATTCATCATGTTTACGCTGATGATTGGAATGTCATTTGGATCAATTCCTGACATGTATGCTAGCATTCAAAAAGCAATTGGAGCGACCGAAAACTTAATGAAAATCATTGAACAAAAGAACGAATTACAATTGCACAAAGGTGAATTGAAGCCGAATATCAATGGAAATGTCTCTTTTTCAAATGTATCATTCAGCTATCCACAACGTAAAGATATGCCCGTTTTAAATGGTATAAATTTCGATGTGAAAAAAAATCAAACTATTGCTTTGGTTGGATCTTCAGGAGCAGGTAAATCAACCATTTCCTCGCTAATTCTAAATTACTATTCGGTAACTGGAGGAACAATACAATTTGACGGTACAAATATCGAAGATATAGAATTAAACCACTTGCGTAAACACATGGCAATTGTTCCCCAAGAAGTCATTTTATTTGCAGGAACTATAAAAGAGAACATTGCATTTGGAGATTTAAATGCAGATGAAGAAGCAATAAAACTTGCTGCAATTCAGGCGAATGCTTGGGAATTCATTGAATCATTTCCAGAAAAAATGGAAACACAAGTTGGAGACAGAGGCATTCAGCTATCAGGCGGACAAAAACAGCGTATTGCAATAGCTCGAGCGATACTGAGAAATCCAGCGATTTTAATCCTAGATGAAGCAACTTCTGCATTGGATTCAGAATCGGAAAAATTAGTTCAAGAAGCACTGAATAAATTGATGGAAGGAAGAACCTCCTTTGTTATCGCACATCGATTGTCGACCATTCGAAATGCAGATAGCATATTTGTAATTGATAAAGGTCAAATTGCTGAAACTGGAACACACGATGCGTTAATTGCTCAAAAAGGAATATACTCTAACCTTGTTGAATTGCAAGGGGTGGAAATTAGCAACTAAAAAAAGCCCCGATTGTTCACCGGGACTTTTACTCTTATTTGCTTTGTGCGGTTAACTTTGAAGTTAAATAACAGTTTTCGTTGACTGCTACTTGTTGTTGCATTCGCGCCAAGGTATTCATCGCTAACTCTACATTAATTCGTCCTATACATTCAACATCTGCTGATTTTAAGGGTGTAATTTCAGAAAACTCCTTCTCCTTACTTAATATCGAATACTTCGAAATTGCTTCTTGCAATGCATTTAATTCATCGTTTAAATTTGCCGTGTTTCTGTTCTTCACAATTTTCGCCACAATCTCTTCTATGTTGTTGTTCACATCATCAGATACAGAATGCAATTCTTTCGCGTGTTCAAGGTCTGAATTAATCAAGCGGTTATTTGATTCAAATAAACGATCCGAATTCTCGTGTAAATAAGTATGATTTTCAACCATTTGCTTTTCGAATTCATGAGAGAAACTCAGGTCAAACAACGAGAAGAAAATGCCACCACACGCCATCATCATCACTGAGTTTACGATAGTATTGAAGCGAAGTTCGGCTCGTTTTACACGTGTAAAAAAGTACACTGGAACATAAACAAAAGTGAATATTACTGTACTCGACAGCAGCATCACGTTAGCCATGGGCCAATGCATCAGCTTAAATATCAATCCTGCTGAAAGAATAATCGCGATTAAAAATCCAAAACTAAATACAGTTTTATCAATTTTTGACTCTTCGTCTTTGAACTTAATCGCAATCAATAATGGAAGAAATAGTAAACTAAACGTAAATCCTCCTAAAACAATAGCCACTCCTGCCCCAGGCAAATGCATTGTCTTTAATATCGCCCCTGCTGTTGTAAAAAACACGGTAGCGATTCCTGAAATTTTCATTATCTTTTTCATACTATAAAAGTTTTTAAACTTGATTAAATTGTCTGTCTCTACTTGTATTTCCTGCAAATTTTCCTTGAAAAATCTAGGCAATACAGATTCATAGAACACTTTAAAGTCTTCTGTCTCGCTCATTTCATCCTCAATAATACAACACATGTGATCTAGTAGATTGTCTCGCAGATCTTCGAGAACAACCCCACGTGCTTCAATATCGGATAAAATAAACTCTACTTCTTCTTCAGATACGTTACGCATTTCCTGTTTGAGGTTCTAAATCCAACAAAAACTTCATGGTTTTCATGAATTCGGTTAATTCATTCACTTTCTCGGTTGTTGTTGCCTGTCCTTGTTCAGTGAGTGTGTAGTACTTCCGCACTCGCTTTCCCATGTACTCTTTCTCCGTTGCTAACTCACCATTTTTCTCTAGTGAGTGCAAGGTTGGATAAAGCGCACCTTCCGTAATTTGAATTTTCCCACCTGTTAGTTCTTTCACCCTTTGAGTGATTTCGTAACCATACATTTTCCCTTGCTCCTTTAACAAGTTCAACACGATGGTTTTTAACGTTCCTTTTATTAGTTCTGATGAATACATAAGACAAACATACATAATATTCTTAGGTATACAAAATAAATACATAAGAATATTATGTATTATTTTATTAACAACTGATTTTCTGTCTTTTAGAATGCTTGTTTGTTCCATCAACATCAAATAAAAAATTATTCGTAGTTAAAACAACCACTAAGAAATACATTATTAGTATATTCGATTATGAAAAATTTGAACCTCTATCCTATCCTGCTGTTAGTGATTTTCAGTGCACCAGCATTATTTGCGCAAGACTACATTACAAAAATCACCCATCAATCGTGCGAATGCCTTTCAGAAATCTCAGAAACTGAAGATAGTGACAGGTTTAATTTGGAGCTAGGTTTATGCATTATCAATGCTTCTACACCCTACAAGAAAGAGTTAAAGAGAGATCATAATATCGACCTTGACAATATCAATGTGGACGGTACGCGATTAGGCGAATTAATTGGAATCAAAATGGCAGGAGTTTGTCCGGAGGAAATTCTAAGAATGACAAACACTTCCGATGACGAAGACTATGAGGAGATGAGTAATTACGTTTCAGGAACCGTCACAAAAATAGAAAAAGAACAATTTGTAGTCCTTTCCCTGAAAGATGACTCTGGAAAAACACTAAAATTATATTGGTTGTATTACGTAGATTCGGAATTGGATTTAGAATCTAATTATTCAAATTTAATTGATAAAAAAGTTGAAGTTTACTATTACGAAAGCGATTTATTTGATGCGCGAATAAATGAATATAAATCGTTTAATATTATCGAAGAATTGAATCTTATCGAATAATTGAATTGCACTCAATGAGTTCAAGGATTACCTTACCTTTTTTCTTACTCAACATTATTGGGATTTCTTTTTATTTCTTGATGATGTTGCTAATTGGAATTGAAATTGATTTCAATACACTGTTCGCAACGAACGACGCTAAAACTTATCGAGAAGTAGCTCATTGGATAAGCGATGGCACATCCACCGAAAGCACGGCTATTCGACCAATATTATATCCTCTTTTCTTGGTTGTTTCATCAAAAATAGCGGGTGTTTTGGGAGTTTGGTTCTTACAATTCAGTATGTGGCTACTCTCGATTAACTTCATTTTTTTTACACTTAAAAATGTTACGAAATCAGTTGTATGGGCAAGTATAGGAGCACTAATCCTAATGTCAAACTTGTCTTTTATCGCTTTAACTTTTCACGCTTTAACTGAAGTAGCAACGGTCTTTTTGCTCTCACTCATTATTTATATTTCTGTTAAAAATCGAGAACAATTTCGTTCATTTGCTTTTTTCAGAAACCTCATTTTTTTCTTTGTTTTATTAACAATGGTTAAACCGGTATTCCATATTCCCTTGCTTGGATTAATTTTTATTGTTTTACCATTATTCTATTTTAAAGTGCTCCTTCAAAAATGGAAAAATAGTTTGATTTTCTTACTACTGTTAATTCCCATATTTTTTCAAATTGGGTTAGTAAAAACAAAGCATAACCAATTAACCGTATCGACTATTAGCAGCAAGACAGTCGATGAATATATTCTTGCACAAACACTTGAAGACAAACACAAATTTGAACGAGATAGCGCTTTGATATATGTTCAATCCATGACATCGGGTGAAAAATCAACTTTTATAAGACACAATTTTCCACTCGTGGTCAATCGATTTACGAAAAACCTTGAAGGGAATATTCTGTCTGCGCCTGTTTATCTGATGTCATACGTCAAAAAACCGAATAAAAAATTAATTGATTTCATGATTGATATGAACGCAGAATACTATAAATGGCATAGGTACTTCATTGTCTTATTTGTTCCTTTTTTGATTCTACTCTATCGCAAAAAGGAGTACAATTTGCTTAAAATCTCACTCTTTTTTGGCTTGCTTAATACCTACTATTTATTGGCAACGGGAATTTCGTTTTGGCAAGGTGATAGACTTACGTTTGCGGCAATTGGAATTTTTTCATTTTTGTACGCATTTATGCTTTACGCATTTTTTACGTTTATCTCCACTATCATAAAATCTAAATTAAAATCGCGTGATACTGACAATGAATAAGTATAAAATTAGTCCTTAAACCATCTAAAAATATTTAATTAAAATTTAACTTTTATTTAAATTGAATTTCGACTTTTAGAATTACATTTATTCCGTGAAACAAATTAAAAATATAACGGGTTCATTGCTTTTGGCATTTACATATTGCCTTGTAATTTTTAATTTTTCACATGCCAAAGAATTTCAAATCGGAAATGATTCGAACGATGTAATTTCCTCGAAGGCAAAGCACATTGAATTCGTTTCTGAAAGCCAAACCAGTATTGGATATACACTCAACCTGTCTCTTATACACATCTCCGAGCCCACGAGACAGGCAGAAATCTC
>CAJXRM010000101.1 GCA_913059205.1 uncultured Flavobacteriales bacterium | reverse complement strand
ACGGCATACGAGATTTCTGCCTGTCTGTGGGCTCGGAGATGTGTATAAGAGACAGATGAAATTCTTACTGTTAATCGCCTTAAGTGTAATTACGCACACAGTTTCAGCTCAAATTACAAGCGCCAAAGAACAAAAGAAGTGCTATTTAAAATACGATGAAAATGGCGTTGAAATAAAAGGTAAGCCGCGTTACTCGGCATGGGAATGTGGTAAATTGGCTGGTGTTGTTGATTGTAATCAACGGTTAGAATTTGACGAAAGTTCTGATCTCATTTATTTGAAAAATGACGACATGGTGAATACGGCGGGTGGAAATAAACCATTTACTGGAACATGCGAAACGTGTCACATGAATGGTACTTTGGAACGTCGTGTACATTTTGTGAATGGAAAACAAAACGGAATTGATACAACAAAATACCAATCAGGCTGTATGCAGGTGGTTAGAAATCACATTCAAGGAGTAGAATCAGGACAGTGGTTGTATTATTATGACAGCACGCAAATGCTTGCTTGGGAGATGAATTATATGATGGGCGAATTACATGGAAGACAAATGTATTTCAAAGAAAACGGTGATACAACTAAATATGAAACCTACGAAAATGGTGTTTTACATGGTGTTAAGCGTACCTATTATCCGTACAATAAAATTAAAAATGAAGTGAATTACAATCACGGAGTTTTTGAAGGAAAATTCAAGATTTACAACCGAGATGGAGTAGTTATTGAGGAGCTAAATTACTTACAAGGAAAAAAGGACGATGAATGTAAATACTATTACGACGACGGTAAACCATTGAAGATAGAGCATTGGTCTGCTGGTGTCAAAAACGGTGAATTCAAAATGTTTTATTACGATGGAACAACTCAAACTTCTGAGAATTATAAAAAAGGACTGAAAGAGGGCGTTTTCGAAGAGTTTTATCCAGACGCTAAAACAAAACATAAAACGATCTACAAAAAAGATAGTTTAGTTGAAGAATACAAATACGATGAACACGGAAGAGAAACGTATGCTTTTCCTGAGCGCGTACAAACGGATGAGGAGGATGATGCTGCCCCAACAATGGGGGGAAAGAAAAAGAAGAACAAATGATTTCGTCTCTGTTTAAAAAAATGAATTTTAAAGAGCAAAGTAGAATTGTAGTTCTCAATGCTCCTATTGAATTTAAAACCTCACTTAGTGAAATGGAAACTGTTGCGGAAATAATGTTCCAGACAGAAAACATTAATCACCACACACTCCTCTTGGCTTTTGTACAAAATGAGTCAGAAATAACCTCAGTGGCAAAAGATATTTTGGATTGGGTGGATGAAGATTTGTTGATTTGGTTTGCCTATCCAAAAAAATCATCCAAAACGTATAAATCAGAAATCAACAGGGATTCTGGTTGGCAGGCTCTTGGAAATATAGGATTAGAAGGTGTTCGCGCTATTGCAATCGATGAAGATTGGAGTGCTTTGCGATTTAGACATGTTAAATTTATCAAATCGTTCACGCGAAACAACAAAATGATATTGTCAAAAGAAGGGAAGGAGCGGAAGCTAAATTAGTTTTAAGGCTTAACTAAAATTTCATTCAACGGCACATCATGTTCCTCAGTTGGAACTTCTTGTACCCATTGAAAAGGATAGAAAATACCTTCTTTAAAAGCTTCAGGATGTTTCGAAAGAAACGTATCATAATATCCACCGCCATAACCTAAACGGTAGTTGTTAGCGTCATAAGCCAACCCAGGAACTATAATGAAATCAAATTTGCCTTTGTATTCTATTGGTGTCGCAGGATGACTTGTTCCAAACACCCCTTTTTCAAGGTCATCAAATGAAGTTAGAACTCTGTTTTGCATTTCTGGTTTGGACAATGTTTTAGGCGTAACAACAGTGATTCCACGCTCAATTAATCGTTCTAAAAGCGGTTTAATATTGATTTCCGCGCCCATTGGAATGTAAGCGTGTACTGTTTTTGCATTTTTTTCTAGAATTATTTCTTCTAAACTGGTACAAATCCATTCATCATATTTCCTTTTCTCGCTTGGGTCAAAATTCAAGCGTTTTTTTAACATGAAGTTTCGTAACAGCTTTTTTTGTTCAATAATTGTCATATGCATTAATTGTAACCGGCGATTGAATAGGTGAGATGTCCAACAATTTCTTTGAATAATTTATTCCACAAAAATAACACTTCTCCATTTGGAATAAGGTATTGATCCCATTGGTAGTTTCCCGATTGATTGGAATATAAATCTGTCGAAAATGGAGTGCACTTCAAACCTTCTTTTTCAAAGCAAGCCAATGAGCGTTTCATGTGAATACCGGATGTGACCAAAACAAAACGATTGTAATGAGGATAAGATTGTTTTAAAATAAGCGCTGTTTCGACGGCATTTTCATGTGTGTTGACTGAGATTTCTTCCGTAATAATATCGGTTTCTGGAATTCCCCAGCTAATTAATAGCTCCTTTACTTGTTTTGCTTCATGTAAACCTCGGTCTGTCATGTATCCTGAATCTCCTGAGATTAGAATCTTTTCTACTTTTCCTGTTTTGTAAAGTGATATTGCTTTGAATAAACGATCGCCTTGTCTTCTAACGCTTAATTCGTCTATGTCCGAATTGAATTCAAACATTCCTCCAAGAACAATTGCAACTTCATGTTTTTCAATTGCATTCACTGGAGTACCTGGATACTCCCACATTTTACAAAATAGGGAAAAAATAAAAGTGTTTGTAAAAAATATAAAAATACCAATCGCACTCCATTTTCCAATCGATTTCCATTTCGATTTCTTTGCAAATAGAAAAAATCCAAAAGCAACAATCATCCAAAAAAAAGGAGATAGAAGAAATAGCAATACTTTGGATAAAAAGAAAAACATATGCTAAATTAAATCAAATGAAAACAGGTTAGAACAAAAAGTACTTATATTTTTGTGTAAAAAAAGAAAATGATGAAAGAAATTGAAAGTTGGCTTGGATTAGAAGGAGGAAGTGTGTTTAAAGCAATTTTGGATTTTGGGTTAAAATTAGCGATTGCTATCGGAATTTTCATTGTCGGATTTTGGTTGGCCAAAATTGTTAGCAAAGCAGTAGTTCGAATTTTAAATAAACGTGAATCAGATCCTAGCTTAATCAGCTTTTTATCGAGTTTAACTAGAGCGATAATTAAGATTCTTGTTGTAATAACTGCAATTACACAGCTTGGAGTGGAGATGACATCATTTGTTGCAATTTTAGGTGCAGCTGGTTTGGCAATAGGTATGGCGTTTTCTGGAACACTATCCAATTTTGCTGGTGGAGTGATGATTTTGTTTTTTAAGCCGTTTAAATACGGAGACTATGTTCTTGTTCAGGGAGAAGAAGGATTCGTGGATCAAATATTAATCTTTAACACAATTCTAAAAACGGTTGATAATAAAGTAATTATTCTTGCAAATGGCGCCGTGGCAAATGGGACAATCGTAAATTATACGAAATCTGATAAAAGAAGAGTTGATTGGCATTTTGGTATCGCGTACGGTGATGATCTAAAAGTAGCCAAAGAGTTATTGAGGAAGTTTATAAAGGAGGAAAAGCGTATTATTAACAATCCTGAGGCGTTTGTTGGAGTTGGAGCTTTAGCAGATTCATCTGTCGATATTATTGTAAAGGCATGGGTTCAAACAGACGATTATTGGGATGTGTTTTATGCAATGAATGAGCGCGTGTACAACGAATTTGGAGATGCTGGATTACATATTCCGTTTCCACAAATGGACGTCCATCTTAAAAATAACGAATGAACGATTTAAACCAACATCCACTCGTTCAATTGTACATTGAAAAAAACAATTTCGGACGAGTTCTAGAAATGGACTTTGAGATTTTAGCACCTGGAAAGGTGCATTACTCTATGCCAATTCATTCGTTGCACTTGGCGACTCCTTTAGCGGCGCACGGTGGCGCAATTTCTGCTCTGATGGATGCAACAATGGGTGTGTGTGCATTGTCTCGCGTTGTCGAGGAGAACAAAATAGTTTCCACCATTGAATTAAAAATATCCTTTGTAAGTCCTGCTCTTGAAAACGATATTCTTTCTGCGGATGCAAATGTTATTAAAAAAGGGAACCGTCTCCTTTTCGTAGAAGGAAAGATATATAACCAACGAAAAGAATTGGTGGCTATGGCAACAGGAACTTTTAATGCGTATGAACCGAAAAATGGTGGTTTTAATTTTATTCCATAAATAGATTAGGGAAGAGAAGATTTTATTTTAATAACTTTGGGTTATGGTTTTAATTTTTAATGACATCGCAGGATCTGAAGTTTTATTGATCCTTGTTTTCATCTTAATATTTTTTGGTTCAAAAAGTATTCCTACGCTGGCGAAAACGTTAGGTAAAACGATGCGTCAAATTAAAGAAGCTTCTTCTGATATTCAAAATGAGATTAAAAAATCTGGTGGAGATATTAAAAAAGACTTGAACTTAACAGGTATTCTTCAAGAAACAGCGGAAGACCTTAAGCGTCCTTTGGATCAAATGGCTGTAGATTTAGACAATTCAATCAAATATCAACCAAATCGAGCAGATTCTAAAGTTCAATTACCACGTACGTCTGAAGAAATTGAGCGATCAAAAGAAGTGAAATCAGAAGAATCGATTAATGAAACACCGATTGAAGTCACACCAAAGAATGATGTAAACACTCAGATTTCAAAAGAGCAAAAATCGTCTAACGAAGGCGAATAGTACTTTTTCGATTGCCTTTTTCATCTATTACATAACCTTCAATGTTTATTGTGTCATTTACCCAATACGACTCGATAAGTTGATTTTTTGACGGTTCAAAAATGATGAACTTTCCATTTTTTCTTCCTTTCTCCCATTTCCCTTTGAAAGTCATACCATTTGTTTTGGTTAAAACACCTTCACCTACCAATGTGTCATTTACCCAGGTTCCTTCAACGTAGGAATTGTCGCGATAGATGTATTTACCTTTTCCTTCTCTTACGCCATTCTTGTATGGTCCTTGATATCCCATTTCAGGATTGAACTCGTATAACCACGCAGCATTCGTTGGAGGTAAATTATTTCCGTTTTTATCTTTTTTTATTCCTGCACCAAATTGGTGGATTTGTTTGAACTTTTCAGGTTCCTTTTGAAATAATGGGTACAAATAAAGGCCAGTCTGATTAAATCCAAGCTGTTCAAAAATAACGTGAGTGACTCCTGTTTTCTTAAAGTCATTCAACATCGCTTCTCGATCGGTCGTATATAAAAATCCTGCCATTTTATGTTTACTCGTCGCGTAAATTAATCCTGGTTTACGGTTGGAGATGACAATTTTCTTTCCTTTTAAATGGTCTTTACTCCATTCACCAATCTTTAAAAAGTTAGCCCAGTTCGTTGGGTGCGGTTTGGCCGATTTCTCCGCTAAGGCTTTTACAGGAGTGATTTGTAAGAATCCCAATAAAGCAAACACCAAAGCAAACTTGTTTGATTCAATTAGTGGAGTTTTAGGTTTGAAAATGGACTGAAGAATAAAGTAAACTCCATAGACGGCGAACATTAATGTAATTGGCGCCATCGGCAATACAAAACGAATTCCAAACCAGACTTGTGGCCAGAGCATGTATATTCCAAAAGTACTTCCATATAAAAGTAGAAAGAGCCAGCGATATTCTTTCATTGACCAAATTCCGAGTAAGGCAAGAATGATTATTAAAATTCCAACTACCCAGTAACTTGTAGGCGATTCAACGTCTTTTCCAGTTGCACGGTCTTTATACTCAACTTTCATTATAGGAAAAATGACATTTGGAATTTCCTTAGAAATATAACGAACTGTGTTGTCACCAACTCGATCCATCCAATCTCCAAATTCCATCGCTTTTGAATCGTTGTTATAAGGTTCAACACGCATTAATTGCTTCATATAGGTACTACCGCCTAAATTGGCACTTCGAATTTGCCAAGGGAGAATTGCGATGACTGATAAAGCGACAAAAATCGCCAATGGTTTAAATTGTTTTTTGAATCCCATGTAAATGAAAAACGCCCCGAATAATGCAATACCTTGAGTTCTAATATAAAATAAGATAACCATTGAAACGATCATTAAATAGAAATAGGGCGATTTTAAGTTGAAATTACGCTCATTACACAAGATGAATAAGTAAATACTCAATAATGTAAAGAAGACAAACGAAATTTCTGACATTACAATTGTCGAATATTCTAGCATGTTGCTATTCAATAAAACTAGAGCAGCTAGAATAATTGATAGAATTTTATTCTTTGTTAATTTAAACGAAAGATGAAAAAGTAAGTAGGAGGAAAGTAATAGTAAAATCCCGTTGAATACTTTCATTGCAAACATTGTTTCAAATCCCAAACGAATAATTAAACTCATTAAAAATGGATATCCGGGTGGAAAGTGATTCGCCGGAGGAGCACCTGGAAGATGCGTGTTTACATAACCTTCTCCTTCCGCAAGAGCATTTGCCAAAAGATAATAATCCGCATTGTCTCCACCTAAAAATATCTTCGCGTCAAAAATATAAGGGTAAACTTGGATAAAGATTAGAAATAGAATTGCAAAGTATAAAAGTGATTTTAAACTGAATATTTTCATAAGAGTTTAGTTGTGAGGTTGGTAGAAGTTTTGTGAAATCATCTCAACAATTTTAAACAAAATAAGCGTAAATAATTAATAAAATGGAGAATCTTAAGACTTATTTAATGTACAACTTTCGTTAAATAGCTTATAAATCGTTTATTTCTCCCTATCTTTGCACTCAATTTTAAAATAAAAGAATGACATTTGAGGAACTCGGGCTAAAGAGTGAGGTGCTGAAGTCGTTAAAAGAACTGGGGTTTGAAGCACCTACTCCGATCCAACAAGAAGCCATTCCACACTTATTAGGTGAGAATAGTGATTTCGTTGGTTTAGCTCAAACAGGGACAGGTAAAACCGCAGCGTTCGGTTTACCATTAGTAAGTAAAGTAAAGGAAAACGTCAAACTTCCACAAGGGTTGGTAATATGTCCAACACGCGAGCTTTGCTTACAAATCGCAAAAGATTTGCAATCGTATTCCAATCATTTAAAAATCAGTGTACAATCTGTCTATGGCGGAACGGACATTCGTAAACAAATGACGGATATTAAAAGAGGAGTAACAATTATTGTTGCAACTCCAGGCCGATTGGTAGATTTGATTAACAGAAAAGCAGTAAATCTGAGTGAAGTGGAGTACGTTGTACTTGATGAGGCGGATGAAATGCTAAACATGGGATTTAAAGAGGATATTGATGCCATTTTAAGTCAAACTCCGGATTGGAAAAATGTATGGCTTTTTTCGGCAACTATGCCAAAAGAAGTAGCGCAGATTTCAAAAAACTATATGGAAAATCCTTTGGAGGTTTCTATAGGACATAAAAATCAATCCAACGAAAATATTGAACATATATATTTTGTTGTTAAAGAGAGAGATAGGTATGCAGCTTTAAAGCGACTTATAGATTTTAATCCAAATATTTATGGATTGGTTTTCTGTAGAACACGAAGAGAAACTGCTCTAGTTGCTGAAAAACTTGGAAAAGAAGGATACAGCGCAGAACCGTTGCATGGTGATTTATCACAAGCGCAACGTGATTCTGTAATGAATAGATTTAGAGAACAGGCAATACAAATTCTTGTTGCAACAGATGTAGCAGCTCGTGGAATTGATGTGGATAATATTTCTCACGTAATTAATTATAATCTTCCAGATGAAATCGAAAACTATACGCACCGAAGTGGTAGAACTGCTCGTGCGGGTAGAAAAGGTGAGTCGTTGGTATTGATTAATACTGGGGAAGGATACAAAATTCGCCAAATTGAAGGGAAAATCAGAACTACTTTTGTAAAAGGTGAAATACCAGAACCAAAAGAAATCTGTGAAGCTCAATTGTTGAAATTGGTGAATAAAGTCATTGCAACAGAAGTAAAAGAGGATGACATAGCTGAATTTTTACCTCCAGTAATGGCTGAATTCGAAAACTTAACGAAAGAAGAAGTTGTAAAACGATTCATTTCTGCTGAGTTCAATCGTTTCTTGGATTATTACGAGCGTGCAGGTGATTTGAATGCGAAAGCAGGAAGAGATCGTGATGCAGGTCGTGATAGCGATAGAGGAAACCGAAGAGATAGAAATGATCGTGGTGATAGAAGAGAAAGAGCTCCTCGTAAAGAAGATGCGAATAAAACACGATTCTTTGTGAATTTAGGTCAAAGAGATGGATTAAATCCTGGTGGTTTGTTACGCGTAGTTTGCGATAGCACCGGTCTTCAGTCTAGCAATGTTGGTAAGATTGATATTTTAGCTTCTTATTCGTTTTTTGAAGCGGATAATGATTTAGCTGATAAAATTATCAAAGAAGTCAACGGTACAGAATACGAAGGTCATAAAGTAAATGTTGAAGTGACAACTAAAAAACCTTCCGGTGGTGGAGGTCGTCGTCCTGGTGGCGGTGGCGGAAGTCGTAGTTTTGGCGGACCTCGTAGTGGAGGAAGTCCAAGAAGAGATGGAGGAGGAAGCTCACATAGAGGTGGCGGTCCAAGAAGAGATGGTGGAAGTAGCCCAAGAAGATCAGGTAGAAGTGAAGGTAGTTCTTCACGTGAAAGCGGTTCTAAAGAAGGCGGATTTGAAAATAGAAGAAGACGTAATTAAAAAGAGTAATTTAATTTAACAATGGAAATTAGAAATATTGCAATTATTGCCCATGTCGATCACGGAAAAACTACCTTGGTTGATAAGATGATTGAAGCGGGAAGCGTTATCAATGAGAGAGATCGTCCTACGGGAGAGTTAATCATGGATAATAACGATCTTGAACGCGAAAGAGGAATTACAATCGTATCAAAAAACGTTTCGGTTACTTATAAAGGAACGAAAATCAATATTATTGATACTCCAGGTCACGCCGATTTTGGTGGTGAGGTTGAACGTGTTTTGAACATGGCTGATGGGGTTTGTTTGTTAGTAGATGCTTTTGAAGGTCCTATGCCACAAACGCGTTTTGTTCTAGGTAAAGCGCTTTCTATGGGGTTAAAACCACTTGTTGTTGTGAATAAAGTGGATAAAGACAACTGTACTCCAGATGAAGTACACGAGAAAGTATTTGACTTGATGTTTGAATTGGATGCCAATGAAGACCAGCTAGATTTCCCAACAATTTACGGTTCTGCAAAGAATGGTTGGATGTCAGAAGATTATAAGCAACCAACGGATTCTATTACGCCATTGTTGGATAAAATATTGGAATATTACCCACCGATTACAATTCCTGAAGGAAATACACAAATGTTGATTACATCATTGGATTTTTCTTCATTTGTTGGTCGTATTGCTATCGGTCGTTTGACGCGTGGTGAATTAAAGCCAAACATGCCAATTATTCTTTCTAAGGCAGACGGTTCACAACAAAAACACAGAATTAAAGATGTGTTTACGTTTGAAGGTACAGAGCGAATTAAAACGGATTCAGTGCAAGGCGGAGATATCTGTGCGATTACTGGAATTGAAGGTTTTGAAATTGGAGATAGTATCTGTGATGCTGAAAATCCAGAACCTTTAGCAAGTATTGCAATTGATGAACCAACTATGGGAATGTTGTTCTCGATCAATGATTCACCTTTCTTCGGTAAAGAAGGTAAATTGGTGACTTCTCGTCATATTTCTGAACGTTTAGAGAAAGAACTAGAGAAAAACTTGGCGATGAAGGTTGGAAAAACTGACAAGGCTGATAAATGGATGGTTTTTGGTCGTGGAGTAATGCACTTGTCTGTATTGATTGAAACAATGCGTCGTGAAGGATATGAATTGCAAGTTGGACAGCCACAAGTAATCATTAAAGAAATTGATGGTGTAAAATGTGAACCTGTTGAAGAGTTGACAATAGATTTACCAGAAGTAAATAGCGGAACTGCTGTTGAAGCTGTGATGAACCGTAAAGGTGAAATGAAAAATATGGTACCAAAAGGTGAACGTATGACAATCACTTTTGAAATTCCATCTCGTGGAATTATCGGTTTAAGAAACTATTTATTAACGGCTACAGCTGGTGAGGCAATTATGTCACACCGTTTCTTAGAGTATCAGCCTTACAAAGGAGAAATTCCAGGTCGATTGAATGGCTCACTAATCTCTATGGAGTTAGGAACATCTATTCCATTCTCATTGAATAATCTTCAAGAAAGAGGAACGTTCTTCATTAATGCTGGTGAAGCAATTTATGAAGGTCAAGTAATAGGTGAAAATAGCCGTGCAAATGACTTGGTTGTGAACGTTACGAAAACGAAACAATTGACAAATATGCGTAAGTCTGGTACGGATGCGAAAGTGAAAATCATTCCACCAAGAGAATTTAGCTTGGAAGAATGTCTTGAATATATTCAAAGTGATGAGTATGTTGAAGTTACTCCGCAAAGTTTACGTATGCGTAAAATTTTATTAAAAGAAAACGAAAGAAAACGTAGTGGGAAGTAAGCTTCCGCTATAAATTTTTGAATTTATTGTGAATACCATGTTGAAAACAATTGTTTATCAACATGGTATTTTGCGTTAAAAAGAGTACATTAGATTAAATCAAAATTATTGGATTATGTTCGATGATGAAGA
>CAJXRM010000100.1 GCA_913059205.1 uncultured Flavobacteriales bacterium | reverse complement strand
CGAGATTTCTGCCTGTCTCGTGGGCTCGGAGATGTGTATAAGAGACAGGATGAAATTGTACTCGACATTTCGCTTCCCATATTTCCAATGTTCATCATTGACATTCCCACTAAATAGGGCATATGGCTATTAAAGTTTTCCTCTTTTAATTCAGGTATATCGAATTTCCCTTTCCACTCCTCAGCAACACCTAATGCAATTGCATAAGGCAAATTTTGCTCAAAGAGCTCGAAACTAAGAGTCGGTGGATTTAAGGCCTTAATCCGGTTTTGGTCTGCATACTTCATGTACATTTCAAATCCCGCTATTTCATCCATTTTCTTTCGACCTTCTTTCGTTGGTTGTTCATAGAGTCCTACATAAAGTAAGTTCATAATACACACCAATGCAAAAGCTACAATAATGATTGCAATCGAACCTCCCATAAATGCAAACGCAAGCCCGCCAAAAACAGCAATCATGAATGGCATTATAAAGTGACGCTTCCCCAATTTTTTATTCCTTAAATAATATATGTCATTTTGTTTTGCATCAATAGATTTAATCAATGAATCGCTCGCAATACTAAGCATTGAATTGTACTTCGATTTTGAAATTTTAAATACATCTTTTTTTAAGAAGATTTGATTATAAAAATTCTTTTCGATTTCGTTAAGTGGTTTATTCGTAAAATCAGGATTTGATTCCATTTTTGTAATCGTATACCCACTGGACTTTTTAAATTCAATTTTCAAGTAACCTTGCACAGCCAAACTCACCAAAGTAGCACCAAACATTTCTTTTCCAGTTTTTCCAGCATTTTTCAAATAGAGACATTCCGCAGGCGAAAAATCTTTTGGTGCATAAAACATTGGAATAATTGTCCCTGGTTTAGGGTCACGACCAAACCTATACCATGTGATGAAATTGATTAGAAAGGCAATCAGGAATCCTAAAATTCCAATAACCCACAAAATATATGATTGAATGAAATAAATGAACTCATCCCACGCGGTAGGATAAATCATAATACCTTTTTCCCAAGCCACAGCGATCGTCATATTTTCCATTGCGTATAAGCTTGTAGTACTGGCGAACTGAACACCACCTTCAATTTCTTTTGCTACATAATTTTGTTGCACAGAACCAAACGCACCTGTGTATCCTGTAAACTGTTTAATTTTAGCTCCTTCGGGTAAATATACATTTGCCGATATTGAATCAATTGTAAACAACCAACCGTTCCCATTAACGTTCCAAGAAATTTCATCAAATTCATCGTACAACCCTAACACATGGTTGACTTCATATTCTATTTCATAAACATGAATTCCTTCGCTCACAAAGCGATCTGCTGAGCCTGCATAAATTCGAATTCCATTGGTTAAGTTTTCTGTATGATACTCCTCTACTTCTCCGTCGTATTTAATTGAAAGCAAATTGAAACCAACATTGACATTTCCACCCTTATAGAGGTAAGACAATGGCAAATCTCGATAAATACCATGATTGATATTCTCTCTTCTAACCAATATTTCAATCGTTTCTTTAATTCGAACCGTACAGTTCTTTAAAACATTTACATCACTATGATAATGCACAATATGCTCATGGATATGACCATTTAAGTCGTATCTATCCTGAGAAAATCCTATTGAAGACAGAATTAAAAACGCAACTAAAATATATTTCATAAAATCAATTGTTTAAATCTACTACAGGCGATTCGCTTTCTTTCTTGTCTGATAGTTCATAAAACGCGACCTGATTAAATCCAATAAGTTTAGCTACTAAAACAGCCGGAAAAACTTCAATTTTTGTATTGTAATCCCGCGTTGCCCCATTGTAATACCTTCTCGCCATTGCCAATTCATTTTCCACCTCCGATAAGTTATCCATCAATTTTAAGAATTGCGTGTTGGCCTTCAATTCAGGATACGCCTCGACTTGAATCCGAAAGTTTTTTAATGATTGTGTAATTGATGCATCCTGAGATGCAACTTCATTCAGATTAGAGCCGCCACTTCTACTCTCTACTATTCGACTTAAAACCTCAGCCTCATGCGCGTTGTATCCTTTTACCGCTTCAATTAGATTTGGAATCAATTCAAAACGCTTTTTGAGTTGCACATCAATTCCACTAAATCCTTCATTTACAATATTTTTTGCGTTGACTAATTTGTTGTAAATCGTCCAGACGACAATTCCCACAATTACTAGCAATCCGACAATGATTAGTATTGGTATCATTTTTTCATTTTTTGTTGATTGACTAAAGATACTAAAAGTGTGGGTTCTCAATCGTTGATTTTTTTATCTTTAATTAATAATACGTATTCAAGCTGAATCAATATGAAAATTTTCTATTTATTTCTCACTTTTTTAATTTCTTTGACGTGCTTCGCTCAAGGTGTCTCAAAAGTACCAGAACGCACTGAAGACAACCTCATCGTGGCATCCTACAACATTAAATGGTTAGGGCAAACGAAGCACGATTTCAAAAAGTTAGCCAAGGTAATCGCCAATTTTGATGTGTGCGGAATTGTAGAAGTTCGAAAAGAAATTGGAGTTGTTGAGTTGGTTCGAGAAATTGAAAATCTGACAAAAAAAGATTGGGGATACACGTACGGTTTTAGAACAACCAACCCAAGTGGAAGCTATTACGAAGCTTACGCTGTGGTGTACAGAAGAGATCGCGTTCAATTGGGCGATGGAGTAATCAGTAACGTTTGGGATAAAAATGAAGCGTATAGAAATGATCCTTATGTTGTTTCTTTTAAAAGTGGGAATTTTGATTTCGCCTTATTTCTATTGCATACACGCTGGAGCGATGACGATGATGGAACTCGTAAGAACGAAGTTGCTGAATTGAAGAATCAATTGGATTTCTTTTACAAGATTTCAAAGGAAAAAGATGTGCTTTTAATGGGCGATTTCAATTATAGTGGCGATGATACCCCAATGAAAGAAATGGCTGCAGCATCCAAACTAACGCAATGCGATGAAAATCCTTTAACAACTTTTAAAAACGATTACTCTGCTTACGCTAGTGCATATGACCATTTGTATATTTCGTTGAGCAATACAAAGGAATATATTGGTGGCAGCGCTAACGCCTTTGATGTAACGAACTATGTTTATGGCAACAACTCCCCTGCTAGCATGAAAAAATCAAAATCGGAATTATCCGATCATTTGCCGGTATTTGGTGTTTATATAACCAACTTGAAAGACGACGATTAAATGTTTTAGAATTCCAACTTCGGAAATTCTTCCAAATACTTAATTCCTTCCACATCCGATTTCAATTCGCAATACACGTGATTTAAACCATTGGACATCATCAAGTACGGTACGCGCAATTCGAAGTTGTATTGCGCAATTTGAAATAAGGTTTCCTCAGTAATTGCAATATTGGTTGCTTTGCATTCAATAATCACCAAGGGTTCGTTATTTCTATTAAAAATGACGATATCCGCTCGTTTCGATCGGCCATTGTAATTCAATGCAAATTCAGACGCAATTAATCCAATTGGAATTTTTTTATTGTCGATTAAATCGTGAATAATGTGCTGTCTCACCCATTCTTCGGGCGTACACAACAGTTCTTTCTTTCGAATGATGCACCAAACGAACACCTCATCTTTTTTGCGTTTGAGACGTAAATTGGCTTTCGGAAGATCTAAAGCTACAATCATTTATTTCATTCCCATCAACAACAATTCGATGTCTTTGTATTTTAAGTCGAATACCTTTCCAAGTACTTCGCTTGTCAATGTTCCTTTGTAGATATAAACGCCACTTCTAAATCCAATATCGCGTGAAATTAAATCGCCGCAACCACCTTGATTGCCCATGTCTACCAAAATTGGAGAAAAGATATTCGACAAGGCAAAAGAAGCTGTTCTTGAAACTCTTGAAGCAATATTTGGAACGCAATAGTGAATTACGCCGTGTTTTTCAAACGTAGGATTGTTGTGATTCGTTACGCGAGAAGTTTCAAAACAACCTCCTTGGTCTATACTTACATCAATAACAACCGAATCTTTCTTCATCGCCTGAATCATTTCTTCGGTAACAACGCAAGGTGTTCTTCCCAATGGCGCGCGTAACGCTCCGATAACAACGTCTGCGCGCATCATTGCTTTTGCTAATACCTTTGGTTGGATCACAGAAGTATACACACGTGTTCCTAAATCATTTTGTAATCTTCTAAGTCGCGTAAGCGAATTGTCAAACACCTTTACAGATGCACCAAGTCCCAATGCTGAACGTGTAGCGTATTCACCAACTGTTCCAGCACCTATAACAACAACTTCAGTAGGTTGAACACCTGCAATTCCACCCAACATAATACCTTTTCCGTCGTTGAACGAAGAAAGCAATTCTCCCGCCACCAACATCGAAGTCGTTCCAGCAATTTCCCCCATTGTTCGAACAACGGGAAAAACGCCCATGTCGTCTTGTATGTAATCCCAAGCAATTGCCGTAACTTTTTTTTGCATCAACTGTTGCAAAATTACTTTTGGTTGAATAGAAATCTGCAATGCCGAAATCAGCGTTTGATTTCCAGGCATCATCTCTACTTCTTCCTCAGTAACTGGCGCTACTTTGAAAATAATATCGCATGAAAAAACTTGCTTTCTATCATGACAAATTTCCGCTCCCGCTTCGCTATAATCACGATCTGTGAAATGAGCACCATCACCACTTTTCGCTTCCACTAATACACGGTGTCCATTAGCAACTAACAGTGATACAGCCTCTGGAACCAATGAAACTCTTCGTTCTTGAAATGATGTTTCTTTCGGGATTCCGATATAAAGCGTTCCTTTTTTACGGGCAATTTCGAGCATTTCTTCCTTTGGTAAAAGGCTTCCATGTTGCATCAATTGCTTTAGAATCTCTGGATCTGTGATCATAATTCAACGGTTATAGTTCTGGTATTGTCTTCGTTTCTACGAATATACGACCAAATCACGTTATCTGGTAACAGATTGCTAATTTTTTCTGGCCATTCAATAAAACACATTCCTCCCGAATATAACATTTCCTCTATACCAATATCTAGTGCTTCCACTTCGTCTTCCAAGCGGTACAAATCAAAATGAAATATTTTGCCATACATCGGACTGTCATATGTATTTACCAGTGAATAAGTTGGCGAACCATCTACCTCTTCTATACCCATTGCATGTAATAATGAAGTGATAAAGGTTGTTTTACCAGCACCCATTTCAGCACTGAAAAGAAAAATTTTTCGATGATCAAATTGTTCTAAAAACAATTGCGCCGCTCTTGGCAAATCATCAATAGAAGTTACATGTATTTCCATTTACTTCGGATCAAGCTCTACATAAGGTATTAATATCTCTTCCAACGAAATTCCACCATGTTGGAACGTATTGTTGTAATACGTAACAAAATGATTGTAATTGTTTGGATATACAAAGAAATCAGAATCTTTTGCAAAAACAAACTCAGAAGAAATATTTGATTTAGGTAAAAATGCGTCTTGCGGATTTTTCACTTGAAAAACATCCTTTTCGCGGTAGGACATATTACGTCCATTTTTATACCTTAAATTCGTATTCACGCTCTTATCTCCTTGAACTTTTACAGGATTTGTCACACGAACCGTTCCATGATCGGTTGTGATTATCATTTTACGCCCTGATTCAGCAATTTTCTTAACAATATCGTGTAAAGGCGAATGCTCAAACCACGATACGGTTAATGAACGGTAAGCCGATTCATCATCCGCTAATTCGCGAATTACTTCCATTTCAGTTCGCGCGTGAGACAGCATATCTACAAAATTATAAACAATACAATTCAATTTATTGTCCAACAACTGATTGAAATTATCTGCTAACTTCTTTCCAGCCGCGTGATTGGTAATTTTGTTGTATGACCATTTAATGTTTCTTCCTAAACGGGATAAATTCTTTTCGAGAAGCTCTGCCTCGAACAAATTCTTTCCTCCATCGTCTTCATCGTTTTTCCAATATTCTGGATGTTTCTTTTGAATTTCCGAAGGCATCAATCCTGCAAAAAACGCATTACGCGCATATTGGGTTGCTGTTGGCAAAATTGAATAAACTATTTCTTCGTTTTTAATTGTGAAATACTTGGAAAAAATAGGACTTAACATGCACCATTGGTCATAACGTAAATTGTCTATAACAACCACAAACACATCCTTCGTATCTAAAAACGGATTAATTTTATTTTTAATCAAGGTATGAATCATTTGTGGTGATTCATCGACACCATTCAACCAATCCAAATAATTGCTTTCGATAAACTTAGAGAATTGCGTATTCGCTTCTTTCTTTTGCATGGTTAAAACCTCTTGCATTCCTTGCTCTTCGATCTCGCCAAGCTTCAGCTCCCAATAAACCAGCTGCTTATACACATCCTTCCATTCATCTTTATCCAAACGACTGTTCAATTGCATTCCCAATTGCCCAAATTCACGTTGATATCCTGTATTCGTTGATTGCGAAACCAATTTTCCTGAATCCAAGTTCTTTTTAATTGTCAATAAAATTTGATTTGGATTTACAGGTTTAATCAAATAATCAGCAATATTACTACCAATTGCTTCTTCCATGATGTATTCCTCTTCGCTTTTGGTAATCATCACAACGGGAACATACGGTTTAACTTTTTTAATTTTCACTAATGCATCTAGACCTGAAATTCCGGGCATATTTTCATCAAGAAAAATGATATCAAAATCCTCCTCCGCGTTTTTATCGACAGCCGTTGTGCCATTGTTTACGGGAACAACCTCATATCCTTTTGATTCAAGAAACAAAATATGTGGTTTTAAAAGGTCAATTTCATCATCGGCCCAAAGGATTCTTATCTGCATGTGCGTTATATTTTATAAATTTGGCATTCAGTTTTAAAATTAGACAATTGCAGCCGAACACCAATACGATTAATAATAAAAAGAAAATCTTTAACGACCCGGTGTACGGATTTATTTCAATTCCACAGGAAATAATCTTTGATGTAATTGAGCATCCGTACTTTCAGCGACTAAGAAGAATCAAACAATTGGGATTGACGCATTTGGTTTATCCAGGAGCTTTGCACACACGTTTTCACCATGTTTTAGGTGCGATGCATCTAATGTCAAAAGCAGTTGCAACGATTCGAAGAAAAGGTCATGAAATTACCGAAGATGAAGAACAAGGAGTTTTATTGGCAATTTTGTTGCATGATATTGGTCACGGTCCATTTAGTCACGCCTTAGAACATGATATCGTTAATGGTGTAAGTCATGAAGAAATTTCAGGCTTTTTTATCGATCATTTAAGCAAAGAGTTTGACGGTGAGCTCGACATTGCATTGGAAATATTTAGCAACAATCACCCAAAGAAGTTCCTGCATCAATTGGTTTCCAGTCAATTAGACATGGACAGAATGGATTATTTGAATCGTGATAGTTTTTATACTGGAGTGAGTGAAGGAATTATTGGAAGCGATCGTATCATTGAGATGATGGATGTTAAAGATGGAAACCTTGTCTTGGAAGAAAAAGCAGTTTATTCAATTGAAAAATTCTTGGTCGCACGAAGATTAATGTATTGGCAAGTTTACCTTCATAAAACAGTTGTTTCAGCTGAGTTTATGTTGATACATGTTCTGCGTAGAGCGAAACAATTGATTCAAAACGGAGAACGATTGTTCGGCAGTCCAGCATTATTGTTTTTCATGCAGAACAATATCACTCTAAGCGATTTTAAATCAAACCCAAAAGTTCTAGATAACTTTGCAAAACTTGATGATTTCGACATTCTTGGAGCTGTAAAGGTGTGGCAAGAATCCGACGATAAAGTTTTGGCTGAACTTTCAAAACGCATTATTGGACGGAAATTATTCAAAATTGAAGTTTCAAAAGAGCCTTTTTCAAACGAGCGAATTGCAGAAATAAAGCAAAAAGTTAAAACGCAATTAGGATTGAACGATGCTGAGGTGGAACATTTCGTTCATTCCGATATTTTAACAAATAATGCCTACAACGAATCGAAAGAGAATATCAACTTGTTAATGAAATCTGGGAAAATTGTAGATGTTAGTTTAGCTTCGGACAATTTGAATATTTCAGCTTTGTCTCACCCAGTTGAGAAGTACTTTTTGAGTTATCCGAAATTATAGGTTTTTCAAATTATCAAACAGGTAGTTTCATCGCAAAGAGCGCTAAGGAACGATATTTCCAAAACTGAGAATAAGAACGCTAAGACATACAAAGGATTTTTGAGTTCAATCTAGAATCTATTGCCTCGCTAACTTTCCTGCTTTCCAATCCTGAATCAGCTTGGCCCATGAGTACGGGTTAAACAAGTTGTTTGCTGGTAACTGGTTTTGTGTGTACAGTTTCGTTGAAGCCATTTGTTGTGCCATTCCATAACTTAATGAAGCATCACCTTCTAATCGTGCTGCAACAAATGCCAAACTTTCCCCGCTTAATTCACGTTGAGCTCTTCGAAGAGCATCATCGTACGGACGCATATCAATAAATGCTCTAGCAAAATCTTCTCTCGATGGCCAAGGATAAACAATGACTTCCGGTAAATTCAATGTATCTTTTTCAATCATGTGAATGATAGAATACCGCTTTTCCGATAATGTATCTGGAACAATATATGTGGATGTTTTGTATCCAAAAAATGAAAACAACAAGGTGTCGCCAGGAACAACCACCATTGAAAAATATCCATAATAATCGGCTATTACTCCTCTTCGTTGGGTTCTATCGAATATTGTAGTATATGCCAAAGGTTCAATTGATTCACCAGAAATGACAACGCCCGACAATTGAACCAACGATGAATCAGCCGCAATTCTCGATTCTTGACTATAGGAGAAAAATAGTTGAAAGCAAAACAATAATCCTAAGGCAAATTTCATGATATTCTATTTTTGTGACAATTGTAAACAATATAATCATTTTTAACCATAAATTTTAAATTCTTTAACAAAAGAGTTATCTTCAACACTTGTTCCTGTTTGACAAATAATTGTTACTTTTGCAAGAATTTATTTCTAAAAAATAGGTTCAATTATGTCTCTTTTGAATAATCTCAATCAAGTTAAAGAAGGTCTTACATTTGATGATGTGCTATTAGTCCCAGCATACTCTCAAGTACTACCCAAAGATGTTGTATTAACGAGTAAAATTACGCGTAACATTGAAGTCAAAACTCCAATCGTTTCTGCGGCAATGGACACGGTTACTGAAGCAAGTTTGGCAATCGCTATTGCCCAGCAAGGAGGGATTGGTGTTGTTCACAAAAACATGTCTATCGAGGAGCAAGCTTTACAAGTTCGTAAAGTAAAACGTTCTGAAAGTGGTATGATTTTAGATCCTGTTACGCTTTTAGAAACCGCAAACGTTTCTGATGCTCTTCAGCTAATGAAAGAAAACAAAATCGGTGGAATTCCTGTTATTGACGCCAATCGAAAATTGAAAGGAATTGTTACCAATAGAGATTTGCGTTTTGAAAAAAATCAAAATAGGCCAATTGTTGAGGTAATGACTTCGAAAAACATCATTACTACTTCAGAAAATACTGATTTGGCGACTGCTGAAGGAATTCTTCAAGAAAACAAAATAGAAAAGTTACCGGTTGTAAATAGTGAGAATTTACTTATTGGACTAATCACATTCAGAGATATTATAAAAGTAAAAGAGCATCCAAATTCATGTAAAGATCTTTATGGTCGTTTACGTGTTGCCGCCGCTGTTGGTGTTACACATGACACAATTGATCGAGTTACAGCATTAGTTGAGTCGGGGGTTGATGCAATTGTAATTGATACAGCTCACGGACATACGGAAGGTGTTGTTGTGAAATTGAAAGAAGTAAAAGCGAAATTTCCAGATTTAGATGTCATTGTAGGAAATATAGCAACACCAGAAGCAGCAAGATTTTTGGTAGAGGCCGGAGCAGATGCCGTAAAAGTAGGAATCGGACCTGGTTCAATTTGTACTACACGAATTATTGCTGGTGTCGGTGTTCCTCAACTTTCAGCCGTTAATGATGTAGCCTTGGCTTTAGAGGGAACAGGCGTTCCGGTTATAGCTGATGGTGGAATTCGTTATACAGGAGATATAGTAAAAGCAATTGCAGCTGGAGCCGATACAGTTATGGTTGGCTCAATGTTTGCAGGTGTGGAAGAATCTCCAGGAGAAACAATTATTTTCCAAGGAAGAAAGTTTAAAACATATCGTGGAATGGGATCATTGGAAGCGATGCAACAAGGTTCAAAGGATAGATACTTTCAAGATTCCGAAGACGATGTGAAAAAATTAGTTCCAGAAGGAATTTCGGGACGCGTTCCGTTTAAAGGGAAATTGGACGAAGTGATGTATCAAATAGTAGGTGGACTAAGAGCAGGTATGGGATATTGTGGTGCAGCGGAAATTCAAAATTTAAAAGGAGCGAAATTTGTTCGAATAACAAGTGCAGGTGTTCATGAAAGTCACCCTCACGATGTTACCATCACACGTGAAGCACCAAACTATAGTATTAAATAAAGTATATTTGACGTTTAATAATTTAAAATAACCATGAGAAAAATAGCATTAATTACCTTTTCATTTTTATTCAGTCTAGGATCTGTCTCTTATACACATCTGACGCTGCCGACGATCTACTCTGTGTA
>CAJXRM010000099.1 GCA_913059205.1 uncultured Flavobacteriales bacterium | reverse complement strand
AGATTTCTGCCTGTCTCGTGGGCTCGGAGATGTGTATAAGAGACAGGCATACATACATTCTTGATTTTGAATGAAATCAATATTAGAAGGCACGAACATTACCAATAACAACGCGTACATCGGCAATAAAAGAGGCATAAACACCCAAGAAATGATTTGAGAAAAAATTTTCATTAAAGCTCTTTTCTTAATCGTGCTACTGGAATATTTAGCTGTTCTCGGTATTTCGCAATTGTTCTTCGCGCAATATTGTACCCTTTTTCTTTAAGTAATAATGCCAATTTTTCATCTGTCAAAGGTTTTCTTTTTTGCTCCGCTTCTACAGCCTCCGAAAGAATCTTTTTTACTTGTCGTGTTGATACTTCTTCTCCTGAATCCATTGACATCGATTCAGAAAAGAAATATTTCAAAGGAAAAACACCATAGCCAGTTTGAACATGTTTACTATTTGCAACTCGAGATATCGTAGATATATCTAGATTTACGATCTCGGCAATATCTTTCAAAATCATTGGTTTCAATGTAGTTTCGTCACCCGTTTCGAAGTACGTTTTTTGGTATTTCATTATTGCGTCCATCGTCAACAACAAAGTATTTTGACGTTGTTTAATTGCATCAATAAACCATTTAGCACTATCAAGCTTTTGCTTTACAAAAGAAACTGCTTCTTTATCCGACTTTTTAGTGACAGCTCCATCAGCATAAGTGTTGAGCATTTCTTTGTACGCCCTACTCACTTTAAGCTCCGGGGCATTTCGTCCATTGATAGTCAATTGCAAATTTCCTTCTACTTCAGTGATTATAAAATCAGGGGTTATTTGCTGGTAGCTTCCAGACGACTCTTTCATAGAACCACCTGGCTTTGGATTTAAGCGAACGATTTCATCAATCGCATCTTTTAAGTCTTCATCCCCAATTTCCAGTTTCTTTTTGATTTTTTCGTAGTGCTTTTTTGTGAACTCTTCGAAGTGATCTTCCAATATTTTTCTGGCAGTATAGCGTGAAATATTTCCGTCGTGTTTACGCTTTATTTGAATTAATAAACATTCTCTCAAGTCACGCGCTCCTATTCCAGCCGGATCTAAATCCTGAATTAATTTTAAAACTTCTTCTACTTCCTCTTCAGTAACTGTGATATTTGAGGAAAACGCCAAATCATCTACTAACGCTTCAGTGTCTCTGTTTAGATATCCAGAATCGTCTAAGTTTCCAAGAAGTGTTTCAGCAATGATAAATTCTGTATCATTCAAGTTCAACATGTGCAATTGACCAGATAGTCGTTCTTGAAACGATTCATCTCCAGAGTAAGGAATGGATTTTTCTTCGTCGTCTTTGCTTTTATTGTTGACTTGTGTCTTGTAATTATCGTCATCAGAGATATAATCACTAATGTCAAATTCGTTGTCTTCGTCCTTTTCGTCTCGTTCGTCTTGATCTTCAAACTCGTCTTCCTCTTTGTCTTCTCCTTCTTCTAAAGCAGGGTTTTCCTCAATTTCTTGTTTGATTCGTTGGTCTAATTCCATGGTTGGAACCTCCAATAATTTCATTAATTGAATTTGCTGCGGGGAGAGACGCTGCTCTAACTTAAACGATAAATTTTGTTTTAATGCCATATTACTATAAGTTCATGCTTCGATAAACTCAGCATTCGTTTGGTTCAAACTTTAGCGAACTATTCAAATATACTGAAAAATGGATTTGTTTTGACCACAAAAAATCAAAGAACACAAAGAATTAAATCTTTACCCAATAACTTGAAATACAAAAAGTGAACCAGACCTATATCTTAATTCTGAATTTCTGAACTATTTAAAATTCTGCGTTCATTGGTGTTCTAGGGAAAGGAATTACATCTCGTATGTTTGTCATTCCAGTCACGAACATAATCATTCGTTCAAACCCCAATCCAAAACCAGCATGTGGCGCAGTTCCAAAACGACGTGTATCCAAATACCAGCTTAATTCTTCTTCGTGTATTCCAAAGTCAGCCATTTTAGATTTCAGCACATCCATTCTTTCCTCACGTTGCGAACCACCAACGATTTCTCCAATTCCAGGGAACAATACATCCATTGCAGCAACTGTTTTTCCATCTTCGTTTTGACGCATATAAAACGCCTTAATCTTTGCTGGGTAATCCGTTAAAATAACTGGACATTTAAATTCTTTCTCTACCAAATAACGTTCGTGCTCACTTTGTAAGTCTACTCCCCATTCAACTTCGTATTGGAATTTCTTTTTCTTATATGCTTTAGAATTACGTAAAACATCTACTGCTTCTGTATACGTCAATCGTTTGAAATCATTTTCAACAACAAATTTCATACGCTCAATCAAGCTTAACTCATTGCGTTCAGCTTCCGGTTTGGACTTTTGTTCTTGCTCCTCACGGTCATTCAAAAATTGAACGTCATCTGCGCAATTGGTCAATACATAATTTGCAATGTATTTCAAGAAATCTTCCGTCAAATTCATGTTGTCGGTCAAGTCATTGAATGCCACCTCTGGCTCAATCATCCAAAACTCAGCCAAGTGGCGAGAAGTATTGGAATTTTCAGCTCTAAAAGTTGGTCCAAATGTATATACTTGTCCCAAAGCCATCGCTCCCAATTCAGCTTCTAGTTGTCCTGAAACCGTTAAGTTTACCGCTTTACCGAAAAAGTCTTCCTTGTAGTTCACTTCTCCGTCATCTGTCAATGGTGGATTAATAGGGTCTAGGTTCGTAACACGAAACATTTCACCTGCTCCTTCTGCATCTGAACCAGTAATAATTGGCGTATGCAAGTAGAAAAAACCTTTGTCGTTGAAGTATTTGTGTATTGCAAAAGCAACTGCGTGACGAATTCTAAAAACTGCACCAAACGTATTCGTTCTAAAACGTAAATGCGCTTGTTCACGTAAAAACTCCATGCTATGCTTCTTGGGCTGCATAACTGTTTTTTGAACGTCATCGGGATTCGCATCACCTAAAATGATAACCTTTTCCACCTCGATTTCTATCGCCTGTCCTGCTCCTTGCGATTCAACTAATTTCCCTGAAACTTCAACAGCCGCTCCGGTTGAAACTCGCTTTAATAAGGCATCATCAAAGTTCTCAAAATCAACAACAGCTTGTATATTTTTAATTGTTGAACCATCATTTATTTGAATAAAACGATTACTTCGAAAAGCTCGCACCCAACCTTTTACTACTACGGCTTTTCCTACTTCTCCAGAAGCTAGAATTTCAACAATTTTTTCTCTTTTCATGTGTGTTAATATAATTCAGTGGGCAAAGATAACGATAATTGCAAATTACTTTCCATTCCAATTGGTCATTGTAAGTTGAAGTCCAACAGAAACAAACCCTTTAATAAACTCAGTAGCTGTTTCTATTCGTTCCGGCAAGCTCAAATTTTCTTCTTTTGACCATTCTCCTAGCACATAGTCTGATTGTTGTCCAGGATAAAATTCATTTCCAACACCAAATCTAAGTCGCACGTATTCACTTGAATTTAAAACTGCTTGAATGTCTTTTAAACCGTTGTGACCACCATCAGATCCCTTCCCTTTCATGCGCAATTTTCCGAATGGGAGAGAAATATCATCCGTAATAACCAATACGTTTTCACGAGGAATTTTTTCTTGTTGCATCCAATAATTGACAGCTTTACCAGAAAGATTCATAAACGTATTTGGTTTAATTAGTACAATTGTTCTTCCTTTGAACTTCGTGCGAGCGACATCAGCCAGTTTTTCGGTTTCAAAATTTGACTCTCGCTGCGCGGCAAAAGCGTCAACAACTTTAAAACCAATATTATGACGGGTGTTTTCATACTTTGAACCCGGATTTCCCAAACCAACAATCAAATATTTCATGAAACAAATTTAATCATATAATTTCAGTTAGATGAAATCAAAACCAGCAGTAAAAACTGGTTTGATTTTATTTTCAATGGATGAATTGCCTGTTCTTTCAACGACGTGTGCATGACTTACACCAATCATTTTGTGTAACAATCCCCATTTGACTTTCGAGCCTACTGTTTTATACAAATCGTCATTTACATCCACCCACCAAATGATCAAGTTTCGTTTTTCGAGGTGCAATATTCCATTGAACAGTTCCTCCACTAAATGAGGATTATTATTTTTTGCCCACACGCAGTCTGGAACAACGAACGTATGCTTTTTAGGGCGAATTAACTTATTTAAACGAGGGATTAATGGAATTACCTTCGTTAATAAACCACCCGTCTTTCCGGGAAGACGCTTGATTTCCCAGTTAGCAATGGTGATTTTGACTATAGCAATTAATTCGCCGTTTTCATCTCTCAAACCATAAAAAGGCGGTTTCATTTGCGCTTCAAAATAATAGTCTTGTTCGAAAAAAGCAGCGCGAATGAAAGACGCTACTTCTTGGGTGAATTCTAATTTTTCCAAGCGATTTGATGACTTCGGAATGACACGGCTAAATGTTTGTGTGGCAACTTGCGAAATGGTTTTAAATCCAAAGTTCTCGGCCATCCATAAACTTTTCACATTCTTTGGGTCGATATAAGCATAGAAGGATTTTACTTTTTCATTCGCAATCGCATCTTGAAAAAAAGATTCAATTTCTCGCTTAATCATATTATTACCATTCGACTTCTTCGATCCAGTTGATTGAAAACGATTGTCGAACGCAAAGTATCGAATATACCATGCATCTCCACGCTGACAGAATGTGATGTTTGCCAAAGTCGTATTGTTTCGTTCTATTGACAGAAAAACCGGCTTATCCGCCTCATTGATCCGGTTTCGCGTATCCAAATGACGGTATTGCGCACCATTCGTTCCAAGCGTTACAGACTCCAATAAATCGATAACGGCTGGAGTTGCTTCATTGCGAATATGGAGAAGCTTAGATTTCATTAAAATGCCGCTTCAACAATTGCTTCGACACGCTCCGGTGTAATTGATTGGCGTTCTCCCATTGCTACCCAATTTCTAGCTTCAAATGTTGCACGAATTGTTTTTGGTGCTTTATGGTAGTCGTCAGTGTATTCCTTCAAACGTGTTTTCACCCCTAAACTTTGAAAGAAGCTCTCTGTTTTTTCAATTGCTAATTTTGCGATTTCAGCATCAGAACCGGTCAAATTCCAAACACGTTTTCCGTACTGTGCAAGCTTCTCTTTTTTGTCTTCAAATCGATTTTCATACAGGCGAGGGGCAATAATTGCCAACGTACATGCATGATCAATTCCGTATAACGCGGTTAACTCATGGCTAATCATGTGCGTTGTCCAATCGGTAATGACACCACAGCGTAAATTTCCATTCAGCGCGTGCGTAGCACAGTGCATCAAGTTCGCCGCTAAACGATAATCTCGCGGATGATTAACAACATCTTTGATTTCAATTAATGTCGAAAGAATACTTTCTGCTTCACGTTCTTGCAATAAGTTATCCATTGGATAAGTAAGATATTGTTCTAATGTATGCATATATGCATCTATAATGCCGTTTGCCAATTGTCGTTTTGGCAAGGTCGCAACTTGCGTTGGATCGCAGAATGAAAATACAGGAAAGAAAAGTGGTCCGCCCATGGTTACTTTTGCGCCCAATTCATGGCGACTAATCACAGCACCGGAATTGGCTTCTGATCCTGTTGCTGGCAAAGTTAATATTGTCCCAAAAGGAGTCGCTGAAGTAAACATGCAACCTTCTTTCCGCGTTAATACATCCCAAGGATCTGTGCTGTATCCAATTGCACCAGAGATAAATTTCGTTCCATCTATTACAGAGCCACCTCCAATTGCAAGAATGAAATCTATTTTTTCATTTCGGGCTAAAACCACGGCCTTCATCAAGGTTGAAAATTCAGGATTTGGTTCAATACCGCCAAATTCAATCACTTCAAATGTTTTCAATTCATTTAAAACTTGGTCGAGTAGACCCGTTTTTTTGATACTACCTCCACCATATGTAATTAGTATTTTATTAGCATTTTGAACATTCAATAATTCGCTCAATCGTCCCAATTGATTCTTTCCAAAAATGATACGTGTAGGATTTATTACTTCAAAATTTTCCATAAAAGGTGATATAAAAAAACCCCGCCAACTTATCGCAGACGGGGTCAGTAAACTAATGTTTTTTATTAAATATTCCCGTTATCTCTAACAGCATACGCAATCTTCAATGCGTCTATTTCTTGTAATTCTTTACGAATGTCGAAAATCATACCTGATGGTGCACCTTCATCCGCTTTTACACATGTAATTACACCTTCGATAGGCTCACTCATACGAGGTGGTTTCGATTCGAACTTATCCAATTTCCAACGGCGAATTGCATTTACGTTATATAAATCATCTGGTGTAGACTGAGCAACATTGTCCATGAATAACAAATACTCCATTCCCATTTCCTTATACTTCGCTGCTCTACCTGGATTTAACGGTTTTCCTAAATACAAGAAATCAATCTCAGATCGCTGTTTATACGGTGTCATATCCTCTGTTCTCAATCCTTTCGGTTGAACTACTTTTACAGTTGGATCAGACTCCTTACTTGTTGTTGCCACCATAAAAAAGAACAACAACATAAATACGATATCAGGTAAAGATGACGTATTTACTCCTGGAGCTGCTTTTTTATCTTCTTTTCTAAATTTTGACATAGTTTATCAAATTTTTACGTTAATCGTGACGTTTATTTCTTCGGTGTTACTTCTATGAACTTCGCAGGATATAAAATAGACAACAAATCCATTTTATCTTTATCCAATTTCGCTTTGTCCATATTGTATCTACGTTGAATAGTCCCGTACGATTCACCAAATACATCTTGTGCTGCTCTATCTCTTAATTCAAAGATGGCTTCTTCCAATTCTGATTGGATTTTTGCGAACAATTTATATTCAGTTGCCTGTTGAACTTCAATTCGAATGTGCGCTTGAAAATGAATTTCAGGTAATTCAGGTTTCCCTAAAAGCTTCAATGCATTTCGTTTATTCGTCCATTCATCTACCTGACGGTATTTGAAGTCGATGATGTCTTGCATAGCATTTGGCGTGTTTTCAACGGCCTCTGCTTCTGCTTCTGCAGCTCTAAGGTTATCCTCAATTTCCTTCATACTAATTCGAGAGTACATAGGAAAATCGTTCGTAGGATCGTTTTTCTTCTCGTTCTTCGTATAGAATTCTATCACTCGCTCAGAAATATCATCTGGGTTCTGCATCAACTCTTTACGTACCATAAGGTCGTTGTTAAAGTTGGCACGAATTGCAAAAATATTTCTTTTCTCAACCTCTACAATATCCGTGATTGGAACATCGATACGCTTTGGTATGCTTCTCACATACGCTTGGTCTTTGTCCATTGTAGTTGTTACCAGGAAGAAAATCAAGAGCAAGAAAGCGATATCCGCCATCGAACCAGCATTTATTTCAGGAATTTCGCGTTTTGCCATGTTCTAATTATTTTCTCATTTTACCCATTAATGGGCTTAATATCCAAGCTAAAACACCAATTACTAAACAAATGATTGCAGTATATAAACCTGCTGTTGTTGTAACAATTGTACCTTGTTCTACTTGCACATCTTCTAATAATGCTAATGATTCATTCGTATCACTTGTACCTGCTGCCCAAAATATCAAATAAATGATAAGAGCAACTAAAATTCCAATGATAGAATAAACTGTTTTTTTCGTGTTTGTTATCAATTGAACAACAAAGAACAGAAGCACTACTGCAATGCTGGCGATGATGATAAGCATAGTATAGTTAATTGCCATTCCTAAGCTCGCTCCTTCTCTAAAAGACTCTTGATCTTCTAGGACTGCTTCCGCATTAGGTCCACCAATAACTAAAATACATGCAATAACGCCAACTGCAACAAGTCCGAACTTTAAAATGTTCATGAACATATCGAGTTTTTTCGTATTCATATCTTTTAATTAAATGAGTTAATTTTTATAGAAAAGCTTATGCTTTTGCTACTTTGTTTTTCAACATCATATCTACTAAAGAGATTGATGCATCTTCCATTTCATTTACTAAACCGTCTACTTTAGAAACGATGTAATTATAAAAGATTTGAAGAATAATCGCAGCGATCAAACCAAACACAGTTGTTAAAAGTGATACTTTAATACCACCTGCAACCGTTGTTGGAGATACTTGACCATCCGATACAATTTTATCAAAGGCGAAAATCATCCCGATTACCGTTCCCAAGAACCCAAGCATTGGTGCAAGAGCGATGAACAATGATAACCATGAAAGTCCTTTTTCTAAAAGACCCATTTGAACTCCTCCGTAAGCAACAACTGATTTTTCAACCATTTCAATTCCTTCTTCAGAACGATCTAATCCTTGGTAAAAGATAGACGCAATTGGACCTCTAGTATTTCTACATACATCTTTCGCTGCTTCAACACCACCATTTTTCAAAGCTGTTTCAACCTCATCTAGAAACTTCTTAGTATTAATAGTAGAAAGATTTAAATAAACGATACGCTCAATTGAAAGAGCTAAACCGATAATTAAACAAATCAATACAGGAGTCATCCAGAATGGATCACCTTCAATGTATTTTTGTTTTAAAGTTTGAACGAAATCTAACTCAACTGCTTCTTCAGGAGTATCCGCTTTTGTTTTTCCTTCTTGCGCTTGTGTTGCTACATTAGATGAACCACCTTCCTGTGCAATTGATGAATCCGCAAATCCAAATGTCATTAGTGCTGCAATAGCAAAAGAACTAATTATTTTTTTCATGTTCCAAAGATTAATTTAATCGTATTCTTAGTTTATTTAGCCAAAAATAATAAAATTTATTTCACAATACTCATCAAAGTCAATTTATGAATTGAATATGCCTATTTATTGATTAATCTGTAGGAGATGAAATTGGATTTGGAAATATCTAACCTTTAGTTTTAGTCGAACTACTGGCAAGATCGAGCTGTTCACAGTATACTTATATATACATAATAGAAAAATCAAGAAGTTTTCTAAGGTCACAATTGTTTTCCCTAAAAACAGCAACTTCACTATTCTCGTTTCTTAATCTTGGATTGGATATAAGAAGATTATTCAATGTTCCCTAAAATGGGTGCATCAGATCAAGTAAACTTTTAAAAGGGGATTACTTCATGATCCCAGAGATGGAAACCGTGCACAAGAAATTGGAAAGATGATGTTTTGAGGAAGGTTCTCATTCAACTCTCTCAAACGAAAAAAGACCAACCTAAAGGTTGATCTTTTTGCGGAGAGAGGGGGATTCGAACCCCCGTTACGTTTCCGTAAACACGCTTTCCAAGCGTGCGCGTTCAGCCACTCTGCCACCTCTCCTTTTACTTAAATACAAAGCGCCTGCAAAACTACGAATTCAATTGGGAATGAAAATAAATTGGACATACTTTTTATTATTTTATCGGAATTCAACTGCCATTAAAGTCAATATTCGGCTTTCTACGTATTTTATGGTTGAATTGAAATGACAATCTTTGTCTTCATAAATTAATACGAACAATGATTAAAATCGCTATCGCAGAAGATATTTCTAAGCTCGCTGAAGCATTGAAGGAAAAAATTGAATTCGGAGTTGAATTTAAAATAAGCAGTATTTCATCAAACGGACAAGAGCTTATCGAACGATTAGAAAACAATCACGCCATTGATATTGTTTTTATGGATATAAATATGCCTGTAATGAATGGTATTGAAGCTACCGAAATAATTGCAAATCGTTGGCCGAATATCAAAGTTGTAATGTGCACTGTTTTTAACGATGATCAAAACATTTTTGACGCAATTATGGCTGGAGCGAGTGGATATATATTAAAGGATGAGCCACCCGCTAAAGTTCATCGTGCAATTTATGAAGCGATTGAAGGTGGCGCACCAATGAGTCAAATGATCGCTAAAAAAGCATTAACTTTACTTCGAAATGGAATGCCTCGTCAAGAAGTTTCAGAAGATTTTGAATTGACCAAGCGTGAATTGGAGGTACTAGAACAAATTGCGAAAGGATTAAGTTACGATCAAATTTCGAGTAATTTATTTATCAGTTACGGTACAGCGCGTAAACATGTGGAGAACATTTACAAAAAAATGAAAGTCCACAATAAAATTGAAGCCATTGAAAAAGCAAAAAAAGGCGGTATACTCTGAACTTATAATTCGGTTGAACAGACCATCGCTACTTCTTCTTTTATTCGTGTCCTTTTCTTCCCTTTCGCAAGTTGAGGAATTAAAGAAAAAATATCCCAAACAAAAAGGTCAGGAAAGAGTAATGACCTTACTCGACATCTGTTATTATCAAGCCACCTCCAATAATAAAGAAGCCATTCGCTATGGAATTATGGCCGAAAAAGAGGCGAAAAAAATTGGTGACTCTGCTTTAATGGCTACTGTTTGGAACGATTTGAGTATTCCTTATTTTTATAGTGGAAATTTAGATTCATCATTAATCCTCAATCGAAAGGCATTAAAGATTCGCACAAATCTCAAGGATACGTTGGGAATGGCGAAATCACTGAACAAAATCGCGAACACCTATTATGAAATGGGAATTCACGATAAATCGTTGCGCTCACATTTCACCTCATTAACCTATTTTAAACAGCAAAATGCACCGCAATTTTTGTGTCAAGTTTATACAAATATTGGAAACATATATGATCGCATTGATAAACCTGAAAAAGCACTGCATTATCACTGTCTCTTATACACATCTCCGAGCCCACGAGACAGGCAGAAATCT
>CAJXRM010000098.1 GCA_913059205.1 uncultured Flavobacteriales bacterium | reverse complement strand
AGATTTCTGCCTGTCTCGTGGGCTCGGAGATGTGTATAAGAGACAGAAACTATACCTATTATGTTGATCATCCCTATTTTAATGGCTCTTTCTTTTGGCCTAGTAGTTTCTTTAATCGGATTTTTTGCCTTGAATTATGTGAAAAAGGAAGGTTTAGGAAAACCGTTTAAATACACGTCGTACTTAACTATTGTCGTTGGGAAATTAATTTTCATCGGTGGAATTGTTTGTGCTGTTATGATGACATGTTGCAGTGGTTCTTGCGGACACGGTAGTGTAGACTGCAGAACTGAAATTAGTCGAGAATGTTCGAAAGGTGGGAAAAGCTGTTCGAAAAAATCGGAATGCAAAAAGCCGTGTGAGACAAAATGCACGAAAACAACTAAGTGCACGAAAGACGGCAACAAAGAAATTGTAATTGAAAAAGAAGTGATTATTGAGGAATAATCTAATTCTTCAGTAAACAAAAAAAGGCTCCAATTAAGGAGCCTTTTTTTGTTTATTCATTCGAATGAATTCCTATGTTATTGCCTTCTGTATCCATAATGAAAGCCATATTCCCAAATTCGCCGATACTGGTCTTTGGTAATGAAATTTTACCTCCTGCAGCCTCTACTCTAGCTAAAACATTGTCCATATTTGGATTCGCATTAAGATACACCAATGTTCCGGTCATACTCGGAACGTGTTGATCACTTTTCACTACTGCACCTGATGCTTTTCCAGATTCAGGTTCACTCGGAAACATTGCCATTTCATATCCTTCCATAGACAAAGGTTCCATTTTAATCGCAAAAATGGTTTCATAAAACTTCTTGCTTCTTTCAATATCTAGCGCAGGTATCTCAAACCAATTCAACGCGTTTGTTGTTGCATCCATAAATTTCTATTGTTCGTTAGACTTTAAATGTAGATGTATTAAATCACTTTCATTCTGTTTTTGGGTGCTGTAATTCGTTAACTTATTCTTCTGATAGTTCAAATTGGAAATGGATATAATATGTTTTGTCCGCACTTTTTAATACCACATCCCAAATTTCAAATCTTTCTGAATGTCCAATTGAACGCACTGTTGAAAGGATTTCTGTATTTTCATATGCAAGATGAATTTCTTTCTTTGCCTCTTCAAACATATCTTCACAAAATACACTATATACCATTACTAGTTCATCGAATTTAGCTTTGTTCCAGTCCTTTTTACTGATATACGGATTTGAACCTATTTTTTCCTTGGTATACTCTGCGAAATTAATTTCGGGATGTCCTTCAAATTGTTTAAAACTACATCCTTCGTCTTGCGCGTAGCTCATAGAGAAACTGAAAATTGCAATTAATAGTTGGTAGAATTTCATAATATTGGTTTTGTTTGGATGTAAATTACATTTTTCTTTTGTAAACGTTAGAATGAAATTCACTATTTACTTTTCTGAAAAGTAATTTCTTGCGTAATTCATAATCTCCTCGGTTATTGTTAATTCTTTTACTTTATCAGTATATTCGCCTTCAATTAATCTAATTAATCGATCAAATGCTTTCTGCTTTCATTAAAATATGGCAAAGAATTTCGTACATCGGAATTGATCAGGTTAATGAGGAGAATTTTGTAGAACAAAAAAGAAGAATTTTCTTTAATCAATCTATCGTACTGGGATTTTTCGCGATTATTAGTTTGTTGTTCTTCCTTCTCCCAATTATTGGTAACTATAGTTATTTGAATCTTATTGGCGCCAGTGCTATTCTTATTGGTTTTTGGTTGAATTCTAAAGGAAGATATGCATTGGCAAAAATTATTGTCGTGTATTCCATTTTTTCGATGGCAACATTTCTTGCAACGATTTGTGGTAACGACTTTCTTTATCATACTGGAGCAATTACTTTACTTGCCTTTGCTTGGGTTCAGTTTGATAGAGGAAACAATCGAATTCACCTCTTGGTTTTTGCACTATTTACAGCCTTGATATATGCTATCGGCGAATTCAATTTATTCCATGCGCCCATTTATGTGGATTCTACCGATATTTTAATCCTTCGAATCGCCAACTTAATAATGTTTACAAGTTTAGTTATCGTTTTTATTAGCTTCATTCTTCGATTAAACCGTCAATTCGAAGCCAAACTATCTTCTACAGTAAAAGAAAAGCAAGTTCTTTTAAATCAATTGATGTTAAAAACAAAAGAATTGGAACGTGAGCAGCTGGAATTGGAAAATATTATTCAATCGCGTACGACTGAACTACTGCAGCAGAAAACGGAATTAATTGTACAAAATGGTGAAAAGGAAGTGCTTTTAAAGGAAATTCACCACAGGGTGAAAAACAACCTTCAAATTATTGTGAGCCTCCTTAATTTACAGGCTGCGAATTTTGAAGATGAGAAGTTTCTCCATTCGATTCAAGAGACACAGAATCGAATTATCGCTATGTCACTTGTTCATCAACGAATGTATCAGACTTCCGATTTCGTAGCTATTGAATTCCGTGATTATATTTCCTCTCTTTTTGAAAACAACAAACTGTTTTACAACGCCAAGGAGTATGATGTTGATTTTCAAAACAACACCTCTCCTCTACTGAAAATAGATATTGAAACTTCCATCCCACTTGGCTTAATCATCAATGAATTGATTACAAATTCTTTTAAGCATGCTTTTATACAGGCTGATCAGAAGCATAAGTTGATTATTGAGATAACCGAAAACTCGGACAATACCTATTCATTTCTGTATCAAGACAGCGGACCTGGGATTTCGGAAGATGTACTAACCACTTCAAAAACAATGGGACTTCAATTGGTTGAGGCGCTTGTTGAACAAATCAACGGGACATTAGATATTGATTCTCAAGATGGATTAAACGTTCGTTTTAATTTTAGTAATTAAATCACCTCCTCCTATTCGCTAACAGCGGCGGTGGCTCCCCGCTAAACGGATTCCAACGACTGATGCTTTTTGCTGTCATTCCAGATGCGCGCATGACTGCTCTATCACCGTAACGCTCTCTAATTTCATCCATTGCTTTGTACAATTGTAACATGTTCGTATCCTCAAACAAACTGATTTGATGCGCTCCTTCTACTAAGTGACTGTAACGCACACCAATTAACCGCACCAAAACACGGCGGTTGTAGAGTTTTTTGAATAATTCCAGTACAATCGGAATCAATACATGATCGGAAGAACTGTACGGTATTTTTTGCTGCAAAGTAAACGTCTGGAAGTCGGAATAGCGCAATTTCACTGTTACACAAGATGTCAACTTATTTCCTCGTCGCAACTGAAACACCAAATTCTCCGCCATCGCCACCATGATGGATTCTAGTTTTTGAACGTCAATTGTGTCTTTATCAAACGTACGCTCAGTAGAAATGGATTTTCGCTCACTGTATTGGACTACAGGACTGTTGTCAATTCCATTTGCCTTCTTCCACATGGTAATGCCATTTTTACCAAAAACTTTTTCCATCAATTCTACCGGCATTTCTTGGATGGAATGAATGCGCTTCACCCCTAAATCACACAGTTTACGGAAAGAAGCATCACCAATCATTGGGATTTTACGTACAGATAATGGCGCTAAAAACGGCTTTTCAGTTCCTTTTAGTATATTGATTTTATTGTTGGGTTTCGCTTCGCCTGTTGCGATTTTAGAAACTGTTTTATTGAGCGATAAGCCAAAAGAAATGGGCAGTCCACTCTCTCGTATGATTTTATCGCGAATCTCCGAAGCCAATTTGTAACAGCCAAAATACTTATCCATTCCCGTTAAATCCAAGTAAAACTCATCCACAGAAGTCTTTTCGTACAGCGGGACTTCCTCCTTTATAATCTCCGTCACCATCTTTGAATACTTCGAATAAACACCTGAATTCCCACGTAGAACAATGGCTTCAGGACATAATGTTCTCGCCATTTTCATTGGCATCGCGGAGTGAATTCCAAACTTACGTGCTTCATAACTACACGAAGCAACAACTCCCCTATCCGTTGTGCCACCGATTAACACAGGTCGGTTATTTAAACGACTGTCTATCAGTCGCTCACAAGAGACAAAAAAGGTGTCAAGATCCATATGTGCAATCGCGCGTTCCATAGTACAAAAATGAGGGTGTTGAACGTAATTTATTTACGTTCTTTGGGCCAATAATCGATTCGGGAATTATCCGTTACCATTTGATTGGAAACTGTTCGAGGAATGGCATACCGTGGATCTTCGATAACACCCATTTTCTCAAGGTATTCAGCTTCAATAATCACACAGTCGTATTCCACCGTTACTTTGCCAAAGACCTCATAAACACCCTTTCCTCGGAAAGGATATCGCTGTAAGACAGGAGGAAAATGAACAGTATCTAACCACGCTCCAGCTTGATCGATAAAGCAACCAAAGCTCATTAACTGTCCTGTTGCTGTCGTTGTCTTTTTGACATGAATAAGGTATCCTCTCACCCAAACTTTTTGCCCGTGGAGGTGAATTAAATCCTTGGAAGCGGTAACTGTCCGTTGACTTGGCGCAGAAAGGAGATTAAAGAACGAATTCAAAGTGAATCCAATCAATTCCATTTCGTCAAAAGCATCTTCTTCTGTTGATGAAATCAACTTTGGGACCTCAAATACACGTGCTTTAACTGGAAAAAGTTCTTTTTCCGTTGTTACTTTTTTTGATGGTGCAACCCTCATGTGCGCTTCCCACAACAATTCACGTTTATTCTTGCCTGTAAAACGAAAAGCATTAATGCGAATCAATAAGGTGATTTGCTCGAGCGAAATCCGTACACGGTCTAAAAAGTCTTGAAAATCAATAAAATCACCATTTAATAAGCGTTCAGCTTCGATAATTCGCGCTGTTTTTGATTCAAAAGAATGCAGCAAATGAAATCCGATGTAAATTGTTGTCCCGTAAATCGTCGTCTCGACCAGGCTTTTGTTGATGCAAATGGACTCAATCCTTGCTCCCAATCGTTTGGCTTCAAGAACATACAATTCTGTGGAGAAAAAACCGCCGTAATTATTCACCGTAGCGACTAAGAACTCCAGTGGATAATACGCTTTCAGAAAAAGACACTGATAGCTTTCAACCGCATAAGAAGCTGAATGCCCTTTCGCAAAGGCATAACCAGCAAAACTTTCTGTTTGTCGCCATACTTCTTGAGTCAGTTCGGGTGGATTTCCTTTTGCCAAACTATTGTCGAAGAACTTTTGTTTCACCTCTGCGAATTCTTCTCGAGACCTGAATTTACCGGACATTCCTCTTCGCATTTTATCGGCTTCGCCAAGAGAAAGTCCCGCAAAGTAATGCGCAACTTTAATTACATCCTCCTGATACACCATCACGCCGTACGTTTCAGGCATTAGTTGATACAGAACGGGATTCACGTCTTTTATTCGTTCGGGATTCCGATAGCGCTTGATGTACTCTTGCATCATTCCCGATTGAGCGACACCAGGGCGAATAACAGAACTCGCAACAACCAATCCCAAGTAATTGTCTACCCGCAATTTTCGTAACAGCATACGCATAGCAGGCGATTCGACATAAAAACAACCTACTGCATCTGCTTCAGAAAGCATCTTTTTTATACGCTCATCTTCCTTGAAGCGTTTAATGTCATGCACGTCCAACTCTCCAACTTCAGGGTGGTTTTTAGCAATGATACGAATGGAATCCTTGATTTTACTCAGTCCACGTTGACTTAGAATGTCAAACTTAAACCATCCCATATCTTCTGCGGTATGCATGTCAAATTGAATGGTTTTATAGCCTTTTTGAGAGATAAATGTAGGTGAGAAATAATGAATCGGTCGCTCTGAAATAACGATTCCACTGGGATGCAGACTTAAGTGACTCGGGAAGCCATGAATGTAATCACTGTACTTTAAAACCAAAGCTGCGAGGGAATCTGCTTGTACGGTGTAATAAGAGCGCGTTAAACGGTCGATTTCCTCTTTTGGCAATCCGAATACCTTTCCAAGCTCTCGAATCACTGAGCGGTTTTTAAATGTATTATACGTCGCTACAAGTGCAACATTGGGGAAGCGTTGATAGATGTAACGGGTGACATCATCGCGGTCCGTCCATGCAAAATCGATGTCGAAATCAGGTGGGTTTTTTCTAAAAAGATTGATAAAACGTTCAAAGTATAAGTCTAACTCAATTGGGTCAACATCTGTGATTTTCAATAAGTAAGCTACAACACTATTTGCACCACTTCCTCTTCCAACATGGTAATATCCTTTTGAATACGCATAGGAAACAATGTCCCAATTGATCAGGAAATAGGATACGAAATTCATTTGTTTAATCGCCTCCAACTCTTTATTTACACGCTCCTTGATGATATCATTCATTACTGGATAGCGGTAACTCAATCCGTCTTGACAGAGTTTCAATAATAACTCCCAATCCTCCTCTCGAGAAGCAGTATAAGTTTGCTGGTTTTCTGAACGTTCATCAGAAAAATCAAATGAAATAGACGATTCGTTTACTATTCGCTCAGTATTCGCAATAATTTCAGGGTATTCTTTAAATGCAGTTATTAATTCAGCAAGTGGAATCATTCTGTGTGATTCACTTCCCTGTTCTTCCTTGGGCAGTTTGCTGAGCAATATGTTTTTATCAATCGCGCGTAAAAGTCTATGCGCATTGAAATCCTTTTTATTTCGAAAGGTAGTTGTATGAAGTACTACCATTCTAGATGTGTCACAGCTTTTTAGGCGAATATATGGGAGATCCGTAATTCGAACGCCGATAAATTCATTGTCCCGAAGTAAATATTCCTTTCGCTTCTCAAAAGGATAAATTGTAGATGCATTTTTAAACTCCGGCGCACACTCTTCAATTCGCTCATTTCGATGTAAAACGCCACTCAAGTAGTTGTTGATTTCATGAAAGCCTTCATTGTTTTTAGCGATACACACAAATTGTTGTTTCACACCATTTCTAAAATCAATCCCAACAATTGGCTTAATGTCAAATTCAACCGATTTACGTACAAAATCAATACAAGCCGATGTCGTATTGATATCGGTTAAAACAAGTTGAGAAACACCACACACCTTTCCTAACCTCAATAATTCAGAGGTGTCGATAGTGCCATAGCACAAGCTATAATATGTGTGATTGTTTAAAAACATAGGGTGATAAATTCACTTCAAAACTATTAATTATTAATCAAAATATGATTAGTAATTAATCAATTTAGTTTTCAACAATCTGTAAATCGAACAAAATCAGGCGTTAAGTGCGTGGACATTTAGCCTACATCATAAAGAAAATTGTAGTGTTAACGGAAACACTATTTATTTACACGTAAATCTAAGGGTCGAGAATCGACAACCAAAATCAATGTGTTTGCTGTAGGACAATGAAATTGACAGGTCTACCCTGTTTTCTGATTGGCTCTAATTTGTTGCTGTAACCATTCGGTTGCTTGATTTTCATTCTTGAAAATTTTAACCGGATAATTTACTTTCTTTAGCTTAAAATAGAAGTTAGCTAGCAAACGTTGTGACAATTCCTGAATCACCAAAGCGATAGCCAAAGTGTAGTCTTCATCTTTATTAATGTCTAATTTTCTAGCTTCAGGTGTTATTGAACCATAAAGTCCAGCAATACTGAGAATAGCTGTTTTATTCCCTTTTGATAAACGCGACATAGCAACAGACATTTCGGTTAAATGCTGTGTGTCAATCTCATAAGGAATATCCTTTTGAAATCGTTGTTCAATTATACCGTCTTCCCTAAGGGAAACTGTGGAAAATTCGAGTTCTATTCGTTGAATGTAGTTCAATAATAGTTGATTAGTTTTAGCTTTACGAATATAGAAAAATAAATCACAAAATGAACTCGAAGAATTGGTTTTATTCTAACTAACGCTCGTTTTTATTGTAGCCGCTACCGTCTCTTTTGTAGGTTGGGCGCGTGATATATTTACTTCGATTGGAATTGGATGGAGAGACTTTTGGATTGAAAAAACTATCCAATGCCATATATAAGGCAGGATGTTCACTTTTCATTTTTTCGGGACTTTCAAAAAAGAATTCGCTTACAACAGCCAAGAATTCAGCCTGATTTGCTGCGCCATATTCACGAATGGTTGATTGCCCCAATCCAATTTCATTCATTTTATGGTTAATGATGTGCAGCCATGGTTTAATGTCAATTTCGTTCATTACTTTATCTAAAACACCATCAATTTTTCCGTCTTGTTTGTCAAGAATGTGAATAAACTCGTGAATGGCCACATTTTTCTGATCTTCTTGGTCATAAAACCCATGCATTAACGCTTTTCTAGATAGCATCATCTTCCCTTCCATTGCGCCCCAACCAACTAAACCGCTGGCCATTTTATTCGACTTAGGAACTAAAAACTTATCTGGATAAATCTGTACTTGTTCTAAATTTGAATAATGCCATTTCTCAAAACCAAAAATTGGAATAATGGCTCCCGACGCAACAAGAATTCGATCAAGATGCGTGACTTCAGTGTCTATACCAACAATCTCTACATTTAACAAGAAAATATGAACGCGTTTTTCAAATTCAGTTTTCTTTGATTGCGGTAAACGATTATAGAACTCAACATGATCAATTAAGAGTTTTCTCCACTCGTTAGGAAACGCTCTGACCGGCTCACGTTTAAAAGAAAGGTTACCGTTGCGTAACTTGTGAATACCAAGGTAAAGTCCAATTGCTGAACCAATAATTAAGTAAATAATAGACGAACTCATGGCTTTAAATATAGTTTTTAATCCTAAAAATAGATGCAATTATTCATTAACTTCACGCTATATTAAATCTATGGACAAACGAATTTCCCTCCGCCCAATTGTAGAATCTGCAAAAGTTGACGAAACGACTCATCCGAACGAAGTCTTTCAAAACGAGACCTTACGACCGATAATTAAAATGCAACATTTATTGATCTTGGCCTTTGTTTCGGACCATGTTATGAAGTTTAATAAAGGGTTTTTGGAACTGTCCAAAGGAAAACAGCGCACTTTTGTAACAAACCTTTTTGCAAAAGACAACACCTTTAAACATCGATTAACTGGTCTTATCATCGGTCAATTTACCATTGATGAGTTTAAAACATATACAGCCATCGCTCCAGACGTAAACAAACGCATCCTAACTATTTGCTTAGAGCGAATGATGGTTCATTTGAATGAGATTGGAGTTGAATAATCGATAAATCTATTTCTTTCAACCGTTCTCTAACATCACCTTTGCGTTTTGTAACGATTACTTTAAAATCGTCTTGTATTTGATAATCATTCAATTACTAGCTCATTAAAACGTAGATTTAATTTTTATTTCAAAATAAATGCAAGGAAATTAAAAAGCTTCGTCTTTATAGATGAAGTCCTTTTTAAAAAGACTTTATTGAATGGCAACTGAAAAAGAAAATAAACAAAAACTGGAATCCTTCTTCGAAGACGAATACCACTTGTTAAAAGGGTACGTTCGATCGCGAATTCGAGCAAGCACAGAATGGGATGCAGAGGATATTATCCAGGATGTTGCGTTGAATTTATTTTCAGGAGCCGAGCGCTATTCGCCAATTAACAATGTTGCGGGTTTTGTTTATCGATCAATTCGAAATCGAATTATAGATGTAATGCGAAAGAGAAAAGGGAGCTTAAACGAAGAAGCAAAGGACGATGAAAAATTGATGGAATTTGCCGAATTGTTATATGGAGAATCAGATAATTCCTATTCTGATAAAATGAAGGATGAATTAAAAGAAGCATTATTGAATTTAAAGGAACCGTATCGAGACATTATTATCGCAATAGATTTTGAAGGATATACATATGCTGAAATAACGAATGAAACAGGAATTCCGGAAGGGACATTAATGTCAAGAAGACACAGAGCATTGGCTCAATTATTCAAACAATTAGAACATAAAAAAGAAATCAATAATTAAAAACAGACACAATGAACAACTATTTTAAACATAAAATGCGCGGAAAAAGCCCAGTAATGATTGCTGGAATGATCGTATTCGGAATTGTAGCGATAACAGGACTTGCAATTCTATTCGGATTTGTAGTAATGTGGCTTTGGAACTGGTTAATGCCAGAGATTTTTGGATTACCACTACTCTCTTATTGGCAAGCTGTTGGATTGTTTATTCTTCTTAAAATACTTCTCGGTGGATGCGGTAGAAAAGGTCATCACAAGCATGATGAGTATTCTGAACACAAATGTCACGACGGCAAAAAACACCGAAAAGACTTTAATAAATGGTCGCAATACGATAAATTTTGGGAAGAAGAAGGTGAAAAAGCGTATCAGAAATACATTGATGAAAAAAATGGAGATAAACACGAAGCAACAGAAGAAAATCAATGAAAACAAAACTGTTAATTCTAAAAACGAACATTCGCTCCAAAAAGAAATTGCAGTTACTGTCTCCTGTTTTTAATGGACACCGATCAATTCAACGTTGGAGCGTTGATTTAGAAGATGTTGATAAGGTTTTACGTGTGGAAACGAATGAACCAATTGAAGAGCACGAAATTATTCAGTTAGTGGAAAAGCATGGATTTTATGCGGTCGATTTGGAGGGGTAGATATTACTAGACATTTATTTGATATATTTGATTCAAATATTTTTCATGAATAATCAAATGCTTTTTGCATTAGTTGCTTTTGGATCGATGCTTTTTTCATGTAAAAAAGATGCTCTACCAATTAATGACAATCCAATAGTACCCTTTAATGATGCTCCTTGCGAACTAGAACCTAATGTTTACATTGAGGATATTAATGGTTTTAAAAACTATATTAATTCTGATACTATAATATTCAATAATACGTCTTGGACTCCAAATTCGAATTATTTAATAAAGTTATATGATACCTGTCTCTTATACACATCTCCGAGCCCACGAGACAGGCAGAAATCTCG
>CAJXRM010000097.1 GCA_913059205.1 uncultured Flavobacteriales bacterium | reverse complement strand
TGCCCCACACTCAAGGGAAAATTTCGCTGAACTCATTTTCCCTTTTCGTTTTTCCCTCGCTGGCTGTAGGCACTTTTTCCTTTAGTTTATTTGAAAATTTTCAGTTATTATTGTAGTAATAAGCAAGTTGAATTAAAGAATAAAGTATGAATCAAAGATTCCAAGATATATTAATTCAAATTCTGTCTAGATTTGGGATTAAGAACTCGAGAAAAGCCTTTGCATTTTTCATGTTAACACTAAGTGTTATCTTTCTGCAGTTTGCTGAATTACCTAAAATAATCGATTGGCTTCAATATTTTTCTAACAAAGCTAGTTATGATCAACCCCAATCATTAGCGTTTAAGTCAATTATTTGGACATCATTAGGTTTGATAACATTTTTTTTAGGTGTAATTATATTTCTCATTGAGATTTTTGGCTATTCTGAACATAAGAAAAGAATCGACACTACCATTCTAAGAGATTGGGATAAAATGGTAGACCCAAATGATTTAGAAGATTTTCTAGTTCAAAGATTAGGAGCAAATCATAGTATTTTTCATTATCAATCTTTATGGCTTTTTGAATGGGTTTCCTTTCATGATGCCCAAAGAAATAAACTTAAAAATCGAAAGCTAAAAAAGGCTCAACAAGAACTATTAATGATTCTTGAAAATTTAAGACAATTTACATTAGTTAATTTTTCATCCGTTAGTACAACTTTGATTAGAATGGCTCCAGATTTAAAAAGACATTTACCACAGTACCAAGAATTAACAAATCAGTTGAATATAAATGTAGAAAAAGCATTAAAAAGCAATCGAAATTTGAGAAAGTTAATCAACAAAAAACTGACTGAATACAACGACAGAAGTATCAATTAAACTAGCTTCTACTAATTAATAAGATAAACTCAACTCCCCTTTACCTAATCAAAGGTAGTCCAAAGTGTCTTGTTGTCCAAGGTCAAGCCCTCCGGGTTTTGAAAAAAAATCTCCACCCCAAATTAATTATTGTAAAAATCAAAATTAGTCTTCGTATTCCAGTTTTTTGGTTGATTAATCATCTTGTACAGGGGTAGTATTTTTTCTTCAAAAACCTTGTTCACTTCGCCACTTTCGCACAAATGGTTGCTTACGCAAAGTGCAGCCTGCGTTTCTGCGCGGGAATTAAAAATTAATTATTTGATAAAATGAAAAAACACGAAAGAAAGCTAACGGTAAGCTACAAATTCCAAAACAGAGCCTACCAACAAATGGTAATGATACCAGAGATTAGATTAACTGGAAAGTGGTTGAAAAAATCAGGGTTTGAAGAAGGGCTAAAAGTAAATGTGATGGTAGAGGAAAAGAAACTAATCATAACACTGGATGAAAATGAATAACGCAAACAGAATTTCCTATCACTGCAACCCTGCTGTAATCAAATCCTCGCTTTCAAGGCTTCCCAAAAAGCACTTGATGCTACATGCACGATACATTCGAAAAGTTGCGTTCGTTCTTCCTATTGGCAACGAGCGCAGAATGTACGTGCGCTTGTACTTGTATTGTTTGCATCTATTGGAGAATGGATAGAACTAAAAACGCCACCCAAATCTGGGTGGCGTTACCTTTATTTTCAATAAAATACTACGATTTAATCCGATTCCAAATCCATTTTAGCAATAAACTCATTAGAAAACTGGCAGTTGCTCCAACTACCGCAAGGACAACAGTTTTTGAATAATCCTGCGAATCTATTTGCGCAGCTACGGTAAACACCGTTCCTGTGACTGTGCCCAATGCTGTTGTATGATCGTGATGAGGTACTTGCATGATTAAGATGGATTTTAATTCAACTCAACTCCCGAAACGCAAGCCTCAGAGATCAAATTGATTTTGATTTCCATCAATTCAGAATCATCAGTGATGTTCTCATTGAATTCAACCTCAACTCGATTTACTTTACTTGATAAATCAGAACCAGCCTTGAAACGTGGTCGTCTGCGTGTTTTCAATGCAACTGTTAAATCGCTTTTTGAACAATTATCTTTTGTCATTTTTTCAAATTTTAGTCCTGATAATTCAACTACCAGAACTGATTCAACTTAAATTCCTAAAGCGGTACCTCCGTTTAGGTCGTCATCGCAGTCATTGCTTTCCGCAATCACCGCTTGACTCATTGCTGTTGCTACAGCTCCTCCAACTACCAAGTAGCCACCTACTGCAATAATTGCTGCAGGTAATGCCACTGGTGCTGCTAGAAGTGTTGCGCCTACGGCTGCAACCGCCACACCAACAATGCGCAACTTTTTAAAGAATGGTGGAGTATCAACTCCACATCTCTTAAAGTAAGATTGTAACTTGTCTTTAAACTTTTTCTTTTTCATCTTTTGATGATTTTTTAATGAATACTTAATTGTTTTCTCGCTGTGCTCGAACCAATAAAATCAGTTCGAGCCAGTAAGAGATTTACTGCACTTCGACAATGCTCAATGAATTGTAAGCACCATTTTTCAAAGTGTACTGAACTCCGTTCACCTGTTGAAAGAATTCAATCATCAACATGTAAAGATCAGTTCCTGCACCTGCAGGTATTGCCACAGGTGTCAATACAACATCAGTGGAAGTAGCATCAATTGGAAGATTGATTTCGTTCGTTTCTTGAACGTTAGATTCTCCAGTTGTAAAATCAACTTTGGTCCATGATCCGCGAAGTGTCATGTGTGTTGCTCCCTGCGGAATTGCAACTTCATTAATTGGAACAAGTCCATTAACAGTAATTACTCCAGTCGCCACATCAACTGCAAACGGATTGTAAAGAATCGAACCAAGAATTGCTTCTTTGTTAAAGTTGAATCCTTTCAATAACGCTTTAGCTGTTGGTGTTACGATACCAACTCCAACATTTCTCGCACCACGGACGCTCGTTGCATCTAAGTTCTTGATTTGAGTCATGATTTTGGTCAAACGAGAAACAACTCTGCTGTCTGATGCATTCTGCATCATCGGACGAATCGCATCTCTTAACACTTTACCAGAACTCGCAGAAGAACCAAATTCTGCACCGTTTTCACGTGTACGTTCAAACGCTGGGTCACTTGCAATTCGTTTCGCATCAACGGAAGTTTTCATACGTGCCAAATTGCCATCTTTTGTTTTGTAGAAACTCACGTTGTCCAACGTTCCTTTCAATTTGATTAAGCCAGTTTGTCTTGCCATTGCTTTATGTTTTTATTATTCGGCCTGTTACCAGGTCGGCCGTTTCACCTGTCGACATGACAAACATCTGAAGTTAAAGTCTGATTATCTAATTTCTACTTCCGACCATTCCAATTGCATCAATTTGTGCCGTTTTTGCTATTTTATTCTTGCTTCTAAAGCAGTAATTTTGAAAGCAAGTATTAACCATAGTTTAAGTATGGATACTGTATAGATAGAGTATGAAAACGCCCACAAGAATTTGTATATATCCAAAAGACATTCAGCGCATAACTGGACGAAGTGAAAGATATGGACGAAATTTGCTAAATGAAATCCGTTCAAAACTCAATAAAGCACCTCATCAATTTATAACCATAGACGATTTTGCAGTATATTCTGGATTAGATGTTGATCTAGTAAAATCATTTATTCAAGATTAAAAATCATCAATCTTGTTTCAATATAATTTAGTTTATTTTAGCCTGTTTTGACAGTTAATCCAATGTAAATTCGTACTTTTACATCAAGCTTAGTTCTTTCAAACTAAATCAAATAATGTCATTTAAGAAGTGACCTATTTGTGACCCGAATAACTATTAAAGATTTAAAGTATTGAAATACTGCTCTTTACAAGATATAAAATGGTCCCGTCCAGACCGCTAAAGTTAAAAGCAAAAGCCTCCTTATGGGAGGCTTTTTTATTATATATCCCCCTCATATCAATGTTTTCAACGTATTTCTACATTATCCAATGTGGTCAAAGAAATCATTTAATATCAATTAATAACAAAGTTCTGGCGAACAAATCAGCGAACAAAATATAATTATCACTTTTGTTCGCTGGAGGTAGTTAAATACCTTGCCAATGCTAGGTTTGATGGATTTGCCATTCAATTTGATTTGAACGTGTTCAAGCAATTATTTATCAAATTCAGCGAACAAATGGAAAATCAAAAGTACAGCGTCTCGTATTGGTTAAATCCAAACAGACAAAAAGATGGAAACTCAAAGCTTTGCATCAGAATTTCAGTAGACGGAAAGCGCTCTGAAATCTCAACAAATTATTTTGTTGCAAAGAGCGATTGGGACAATCGTAGAATGCGAGTAAAGCAAAATGCTAAATACTCAATTCTCATTAATGGCTTCCTTGATCATGCCAGTAATGAAATTAAAAAACACTTCTTATTTCATGCAGCCAATGGACAAACAATTACTGCGCAACGATTGAAAGATTTGTACCAGGGTAAAAAAGAAAAGACAACACCTAAAACCGTATTGGATGCATTCGAGTACCACAGTATTAAAATGCAGGACAAAATCAAAGTAGGGAAGGTTGCCAAAACAACATTGGCAAAGTACAATTACTGTCAAACCAAGGTTGAGAATTTCATGAAGCACAAATTCAAAAAGACAGATATCGCTTTGGAAGAATTGAACATGAAGTTCATTACAGAGTTTGAGCATTATTTATTAGTGAATGAAAGGATGCAAACAAACTCAGCACACAAGTACATTACCAACTTTAAACGCATCATGAATGTTGCGGTAAGTTTGGAATGGATTATCAAGAATCCATTTGATAATTTCCGTTGCTCGTATTCTAATCCGGAACGTGAAATTCTTACACAAGCAGAATTAGACACCATGCAATATATGGAAATGCCAATGCCACGACTTGCGGAGGTACGTGATGTATTTTTATTCTGTTGTTATACTGGTTTCGCTTATTCGGATATTTATCGATTTGAGAGCAATGCTTTATTAATTGGAATGGATGGTGAATATTGGTTGTCGACAATTCGACAAAAAACGGGAACTAGAGAAAGCGTTCCGCTTTTACCATTGCCAATGGAAATAATCAATCGATACAAGAATCATCCTGAATGCGTTCGCTACAACAAATTACTTCCCGTGAACAGTAATCAAAAATACAATGCGTATTTGAAGGAAATAGCAACGCTGTGTGGTATCAAAAAGAACTTGACTTCACATATGGCTAGACATACATTCGCGACAACTGTGACGCTCTCAAATGGCGTTCCTTTGGAAACTGTTTCTCGTATGCTTGGACATACAAAAATTTCAACTACTCAGATTTATGCGAAAGTCTTGGATAATAAGGTCAGTCAAGACATGCAATCGTTAAAAGATAAGTTGTATTCTCTGAAAAATGTAGAAAAAAAAGTAGTTCGTAAATAACTTACGTAGTGCTTTCAGATATTTGTTGTGTGGGAAATCAATCAATAATTAACCTCTAAGACATGACGAAATATGGAGTACTACGTTACGACGGCAAAGCGCCTTTGTGAAGAATTAGAACAGTTACATTTTACAGAAACAGATATACAAACTAGAGCTGATAAGGCAGCTAAATTGATCCGTAAATCCTTAGCCTCCTTTCGTCGTAAAATTCGGAAGGAGGATTTTTCATCTCAGGATGCAGAGATTCATTTTTTCAAGTATGTGAAGCCTCGGATTAATTCTTATTTGATATTCTATTCTGTTCTTGCTGATATTGAAACTGGAAAACTAATGTTGAGCAATGATGAGGTCGATAACCTCATCGAAAAGAAGCTACGCATGTTTCGTCATATTTTCAGAGAAAATATCGACTTCGTTAAATACTACCGTGCCGGAATGACGCACCTGGATAACTTGTATTTTGTTCGAGGTGGAAATATGGGTTCATTTTCGAAGCACAATACAAATCAATTGATGGATCCAGAGTTCAATACTTCACATGATTTAGTTGCAGCAAATATCATGGCTTATGATTTATATCAAAAGCATTTTGCGCCACAACCAAGTTTACAAGCTCCGTTTGGACCACCTCAACCAAAACTAAAATGGACGGCCGCAAAATTAGACTTAGTTGAATTGATTTATGCGATTCAAGCTTCGGGTGCAATTAATTATGGTGATGCTGATTTGAAAGATATTTGTTCTGCCTTAGAATCTGTTTTTAGTATTCAAGTGGGTGATTTGTATCGTGCGTTTCATGATATTTCGAATCGTAAAAAAGAACGGATCAAATATGTTAATCGATTGGAGGATGAATTGGAGAGGAAAATTTTGGAGTTGGAGGGGATGATTTAGTTTATCTGAATCACATTTAAAAAGAAGGAATGCGATTAATTAAGTTTTTCTAATCCTTCAAATCTTTCTATTTTTATAGATTACATATAATATAATATAATTATTATGCCTCATTTCGTTATTCACTGTACAGAGCACGTGATTCAGAATACCTCACCAGAGCAATTATTAAAGGCTGTCTTTGAGCAAGCTGAATCAACAAACCTTTTCAGTAAAGGAGATATTAAAGTACGAATTCTGCCGTTTCAATTTCATATGACCGGAGATGGACAAGACGATTTTATACATGTGTTCGCCAATATAATGGAAGGTCGAACAGAAAGCCAAAAAAAGGATTTAGCTAACAAAATCGTGAGAAAATTAAAAGAACTATTTCCCAATATTTCATTTATTTCTATGAATATTAGTGATTTTGAGAAGGCCACATATATGAATAAATCAATGGTATTGATTTGAAAGACTCCAATATACATATCTCAAATTTACTCAACCATATAAATGAGAAGTTTCAACTTACAGATAAAGAATGCAGTTTAATTTCTGAAATTGTAACAATCAGAGAATTAAAAAAAAAGGAATTCTTGATTCGGCCAGACAGCTATTCAAATAGCATGAACTTTATCAGTAAGGGTTGCTTAAGAACATATTATATTGATCAAGAAGGTCAAGAACATACTTTGCAGTTAGGAATTGAAAATTGGTGGATTAATGACCTGTACGGATATATTACTGAACAACCTTCTAAAATGTATGTACAAGCTCTTGAGAATACGACAATCGTACAAATACATAAGCCAACTCTAGAAAATCTCTATACTCTTATTCCAGCTATTTCACATTTCTTTCGAGAAAAAATGCAAAGTGCATATGTTTCATTACAAGAACGCACGATTGAAAATATGAGTACCGATTCCATTAGTCGCTATATCACATTTAGAAAGCAATATAGAGATATTGAACAGAGAGTGCCTCAATACATAGTGGCGTCTTTCTTGGGAATAACTCCGGAATTCCTGAGTCATTTAAGAAAAAAACACGCCAAAGACCTTTCTTAAGGTAGCTTAATTTTTTAGCGATTATTCGTCCATAATTTTGCTCATATCAAATAATTACGATTGATATGGTAAGAATTATGTTTATAATATATCTAGGTTGCTCAGCAAACCAATCTTATAGTCAAGGTGTTTTATTTCAGCCGGAAGTCCTCGTAGGAAATCGATCTGCAATGTTTCAGCATCATTTGGAAATTCCAGTAAAAAGAAATATTTCGTTCAGCAATTATTTACTGATTGACAGTGAATATAATAGGGTCGAAAATCAAATCTATTTTGTGAGAAACATGCTAAGTTTCAAGAACTCCGAAAAATGGCGTTCCAATATTGCTTTTGGAGTGAAAAACCCAGGTATATTCTCGACTGTTTCATGGACTTACAAACGACTTGATTCCGAGAAGGTTTTGATATACACCGTAGGGGTAACTCTTCAAAAAACATTGAGCTTAGAACAGTCACTTGTGTTTAAAAGAAACCTCATAGAATTCGAAAACTATATTTTTCAATTTCAATTACTGGTTGTTACAAATTTTGATTTCAACGGCTATTCACGTGGTATACAGCAATTTCGCTTTGCGCTTCAAAATGAAAATTTCCAATTCGGAGTAGGTGTCAATTTGGATCAGTTTAATAATTCAACAACTGTTCTCGAAAATTATGGGGTATTTATAAAAATGGCAATACAAAATAAGTCCTAGTTTATAATTCAGAACACGATAATCATAAATACGAACCAAACATACACGTCGTAACGATATGTTTACAAAAACAAATAATATGAAAAAACAAAATGATGTAGGACTGTTAATGATCAGGTTGATAATTGCAGGACCAATGTTTCTTTATGGAATTGGGAAGGTGCTCAATGGAATAGATTTTATTAAAAGTATGTTAGCAGAATTTGGCATGCCTCAATTCATTGCTTACGGTGTATACGCTGGAGAAATTATTGCGCCTATATTGATAATGATCGGTTTGCGAACTCGAATTGCGGGGCTCGTCTTCGCCTTCAATTGCTTAACCATTATTCTTTTGTCGCAAACAAACAATATTTTCCGACTGAATGATTTTGGCGGCTGGGCGATCGAATTGCTGGCAATATACATGGTTGTTAGCGCAGCATTGTTCTTCACTGGAGCTGGTAGGTACGCAATTTCAGCGAAAAATAAATGGGATTAAACTGAGCACAATGAAAACAGTATTTATTTCAGTGCTTTCTTTAATTGGTGGCGTTTTTTTGGCTGCACAAGCAGGTTTTAATAGTCAACTAGGAAACGTATTGAAAAACCCTACAATTGCTGTAGCTGCTACTTCTTTTTTTAGCCTGATTTTCGCAATTGGATATTTGGTGCTAACTGACAAGGAAATGCTAAGTTCTGTACATATTATTAATGTGCCTTGGTATTTGTGGTGGATCGGTGGCTTATTTAGCGTGCTGGGTATTTCCATTTATTTTTATTCAATTCCAAAGATTGGTCTTTCAACCATGATCACACTAGGGTTGTGTGGTCAACTTTTATTTGCAATCATGGCCGGTCATTTTGGGTGGCTAAACTTACCAAAAGAGCCTTTCACACTTGTTCGAGCTCTTGGCACAATAAGCTTGCTTTTGGGAATAATTTTAATCAATTATAAATAATAATGAAAGAATTGAATATCAATAATTTGCTATCATTCTGGAGACTGGCAGGCTCCAAGGCTGGAGCATATCATATTAGCTCTTACCTCGAAGTTTCCACTATAAACAACTCGGATTGGCCGAATCGAATTTGGGTTACATCCGTACAGAACGATGAAGCATTCAATGTGGCATCGAAGTTGATTCGAGACATACATCAACAACACAGATTTTCTCTATTTCATGAGGAAGCAGAAAAGGTAAACGAAAGAATGCACGCTTTCGATCTTGAGCTTATTTCTTCACAAACCGGAATGAATCTTTCCTTGGACCACTGGACCTTAAAGGAAATAATTGAGCCTTTGAAAATGATTCGGGTATCAACTCCCAAAGAAGCCTATGAATGGTCTGAACTTTTCAAAGTAAGCTTTGGCTACACCATATCTGGTGAAACCGTAACATCTCTTCTTCACGATGTTTCCTTTTTTACAATTTATCATCAAGAACATCATGCAGGCACCGCGATTTTGTATTGTACCGGCAACGTGGCAGGTATTCACGGCCTCGGGGTATTGCCAAATATGAGAGGTAAAGGAATCGCTAAATCCACCATGGAGGCTCTTCTAAATGAGGCAAAACTAAAAGGGTTAGAATTCGCATGCCTTCAAGCTTCAGATGCAGCTTTCAATATGTACAAACATCTTGGTTTTATCCAAGAATTTAAAATGTCTAATTATCAAATCAAAAAACAATGAAAACAATAGAAAATTTAGAATGGCGCTACGCTACAAAGCAGTTTGACTCCAGTAGAAAGGTAATACAAGAAGATTTGGAAATGCTGAAGAAAGCGGTTCTATTGTCTGTGTCATCCTATGGTCTTCAACTGTATAAGATTCTTATAGTAGAAGACAAGAAATTAAAGGAACGTCTGAGAGGGGCATCCTGGAATCAGAACCAAATTACAGATTCGTCTCATTTGTTCGTTTTCTGCAATTACACCCGTGTTCATCCAACAGATGTCGACGAATTTATTCGCAATGTTTCTGAGGTTCGCAATGTGCCAATCCAAGATTTAGAGGGCTATCGCAATTCGATGAAAGACGCCATTGCTAACAAATCTGAACAGGAGACACAAAACTGGTTGGAACGACAACCGTATTTAGCATTGAGTAATTTATTATTAGCATGCGCCGAATTGAAAATTGATGCTTGCCCGATGGAGGGATTTATTTCAGAAGAATATAATGAAATATTAAACCTTAAAGAAGAAGGCCTTAATGCTTGTGTGATTGCTGCCGTTGGTTATCGTAGTTCGGAAGATAAAACACAATTTCAACCTAAAGTTCGTAAGTCGAAAGAGCGTTTATTCAAGCATATATAGGAATGAAAAATGTCATTGTTACCGGAAGTAATAGAGGGTTGGGATTAGCAATTAGTAATCGATTTTTGGAGGATCCAGAAATAATAGTCATTGGTACAATTCGTTCGGGAATACATCCAATTATTAATGAACGATTCATACCAATCTATTTGGATCTAGAAAACACTGACTCGATTCATGCTTTTAATAGTCAAATTGCTCATTTAGAAATTGACGTGCTAATCAATAATGCTGGTGTACTTTTAGAAACTGGAAGTGAAGCCACTATTTCCATGGAAACATTGAGAACAACATTTAACGTCAATTTATTTGGGATTATTGAACTAACTGAGTTAGTTATGGCTCAGTTAGTTCCTAGTTCATCTGTGATAAATATCACCTCGAATTGGGGTTCGTATTTGAACGAAGACTTTGATTCACGATTTCCTGCCTATAGAATGTCTAAAGCTGCTTTAAATATGTATTCAAAGACTTTGTCTAAAAGACTGGAACACGCTTCTGTAAATGTTTTGAACTATGATCCAGGATGGGTTCAAACTAAAATGGGTGGTCCAAATGCAACGTTACAACCAGAGAAGGTGGCTTCAGATCTATATGACTTGATTTATGGCAAAATATGAAAGTTAGTTGTTGCTGTCTCTTATACACATCTCCGAGCCCACGAGACAGGCAGAAAT
>CAJXRM010000096.1 GCA_913059205.1 uncultured Flavobacteriales bacterium | reverse complement strand
GAGATTTCTGCCTGTCTCGTGGGCTCGGAGATGTGTATAAGAGACAGGTTTCATAACTTCACCTTGGTACACGATGACATTATGGATAAAGCGTCTTTACGTCGTGGAAAAATTACAGTGCATGAAAAGTACGGAGTGGACAAAGCTATCGTTACCGGAGATGCAATGTTGCCTCATTCAGTTGGATTGTTAATCAAAGGCAATGAAGATAAATCTGCAGGATTGATTGAAAGCTTCCTTAAAATGGCGAAAGAAGTCATGGAAGGACAACAATACGACATGCAGTTTGAAACACAAGATGTTGTTGAAGTAGAAGAATATATGAACATGATTCGCTTAAAAACATCTGTCTTGTTTGGTTCTGCCTGTGAAATCGGCGCAATTTTAGGCAATGCTTCGAAAGAAGATCAACAAAAATTATACGATTTTGGTTTGTACACAGGATTGGCGTTCCAAATTATGGATGATTACCTAGACACTTTTGGAGATGATACTTTTGGAAAACGAATTGGTGGTGACATCTTGTTGAACAAAAAGACATTTTTACTCATCAACGCTTTACAACATGCAAATGCTGAACAAAAAGTACGCATGATGGAATTGTTTGAAGAAAAGGATGAGAAAACAAAAATCAGTGGCTTCCAAGCAATCTACCAAGAAATTGGCGTAGGTCAAATCGCTTTAGACAAAATGGAGGAATTACACGATAAATCGGTTGATGCCATCATGTCGTCTAGTCTAAATGCTGAGAACAAGCAAAAAATGATTGAGCTTGGTGAAATCATGTTGCGTAGAACAACATAAGACAAATGAATTTCTCTGAAAAAGAACAGTCTTATTTCTGGAACTGTTGGAAGTTTTCGTCTAAAAACGGTCAACAATCGTGGGAGTTCATTCTCCCCGAAGCGTTAATTGGAATTATCGAAGATGAATCCGATTGGCAACAACCAGAAGGAAAAGCATTTTTAGAGGCATTTGACAAGGCATTTATTTTCGACAAAAAAGTAAACCCGAATTCGGCTGACCGTGTTTTTCGCTACATCCGTAACAAGCAAGTTGGTGAACCAAAAATTGAAACGGGAGATCCAACAGCCTCTTTAAAGGAGAAAACACGAACGGGATTATTGAACGGTTTTTCTTTCTACGAAACGCTCCAAGAACCTGATGGAAATTGGGCTGGCGATTACGGTGGTCCGCTGTTTTTAATTCCCGGATTGGTGATTGCTTCGCACATAACCGAAACACCTTTCGAGATTCCAATGCAAGTGCTGATGAAACGTAATTTGTGGAATCACCAAAACGAAGACGGTGGTTGGGGATTGCATATCGAGGGACATTCAACAATGTTTGGAACGGTGATGCAATATGTTACGCTACGTATTTTAGGTGAAGACCTAACGAATCCTGATTTAAAGCGTGCGCAAGATTGGATTTTAAAAAACGGAGGAGCAATCAAAATACCGCAATGGGGTAAGTTTTACTTGTCGGTATTAAATGTGTACGATTGGAAAGGAAATGACGCCTTATTGCCTGAAATGTGGAAGTTTCCGAAATGGCTACCGTTTCATCCAGGAAAGTATTGGTGCCACAACCGAATGATTTTCTTGCCAATGTCTTATTGCTTTGGAAAGAAAGTCAATGCAGAATTAACACCTTTCATTCACGAGTTAAGAAAAGAACTGTACACAAGCGATTACGATTCCATAAATTGGAAAAAAGCGCGACGTGAAGCATGCGAAATAGATATTTTTCATCCTGTCAACAAATGGTATCACCGCTTGAGTAACATCACAAATGGCTATGAGCGCATCTACTCCAAACGTTTCCGCCGCAAAGCGCTGAACTATGTTGAGGATTACATCGACCATGAAGACATTCACACACGCTACATCAATATTGGTCCTGTCAACCAAGCCATCAACTCAATTTGTGTGTGGCACAACCACGGAAAAGATTCAGAGCAATTCCAAAACCATGTGAAACGCTGGCAAGATTATTTGTGGATCGCAGAGGACGGTGCTAAAATGGGTGGATACAATGGCTCTCAATTGTGGGATACTGCTTTTGCGGGTCAAGCATTACTTGAAGCAGACATGGAAAGTGATTTCGTTGAAATGGCTGAAAAGATTTATCACTTCATGGACATCACTCAAATTGATCGAGATCCAGTCGAACATAAAAAATATTGGAGAGACACGACCTTAGGATGCTGGCCCTTTTCAACAATTGATCATGCGTGGGCTGTTACGGATTGTACGTCTGAAGGAATGAAAACGGCTCTTTTGTACAACAACAAAGAACACATTCAGAAACAAAATCATATCGCCCTTGAGCGTTTAAAACCAGCAATTGATTGGCTATTGTTCATGCAAAACAACGATGGTGGTTGGGCTTCGTACGAAAAACAACGTGCACCAAAATGGATTGAAGCATTAAATCCTGCCATGTTATTCGAAAACATCATGACAGAAGTAACATACACAGAATGTTCTTCAGCCACAATGCAAGGATTAAAAGAATTTGCGAAAAACCACAATTACCGAAAAACGGACATTGAACGTGCGTTGGAACGCGGGGGAAAATTTTTGGAATCAAAACAAGATGCCGACGGTTCGTGGTATGGTTGCTGGGGCGTTTGTTATACCTACGGCACATGGTTCGGAATTGAAGGATTGTTGTGTGCGGGCCAAGAAGGATACGAAAACGAAAATCCAGCTAAAGTCATTCGAAAAGCATGCGAATTCTTGTTGAGTAAACAACGTGCAGACGGAAGTTGGGGCGAATCATTTGAATCGTGTGTACAACATAAATACATCGAGCACGAAGACGGACAAATTATCAATACAGCTTGGGCCCTACTCGCTTTAATGAAAGCAAATCACCCAAATAAAGAAGCCATCGAAAAAGGCATTGCATTCATTTTGACGCGTCAAGAAAACAACGGTGATTTCCCTCAAGAAGGAATTTCTGGCGTTTTCAACGGTAACTGTATGGAGACGTATACTTCGTATAGAAACGTTTTTCCACTTTGGGCAATGGCGAGGTATTATAAGCATTACGCCGTTTAAAATCGCGATATTTCAAATTGAAAAGTTTACCATTTTGTATTCATATATTTACGGAAAACTTGAATGTAAATGTCATCAATCATTGGTCTTAAAATTCAGAAAGTAGAATATTATACAATCAATGATATAGATTCATCCCCCTTTTTCGAAGACTTTGATCATTTTGATTTAGGAATCAACATCGAATTTACGAATGGCTCGCACTTTCATATTGGATATAAAAACAATGATAGACCGGAATTAGCCTTCGATAAATATGAACCTCAAAAATATTATTCAGATTTTAGAACCATTGACGCAACGCATAGATGGCAAAATATATTAGATTGTTCTATTTCAGATCTAGATATTCTTTATGCGTATGAAAAATGGAATCTACCTACAAAATGTGTGTTTAAATTTAAAAACCAAATCAGTTACACTCTAATATTAGGAGAAGAGATTAATCTAGACAGTTCTATTCCAAATCCTTTATATTTTGTAGACGGTGCCTATTTTTATCTATTTTTAAATGAAAATATTCCTGCATTTGAACATGTAAAATTTAGATATGATGAAATCTTGGATGAACTACCTGTTGATAGCCGAATAATAAAAATTAAAAGTCAAACGTTAATTGGAATTGTACTTTTACTTACTGTCTTGTCACTTTCACTTTTGCACTATTTAGAACTTGTCTGAAATTAAAACCTCTCACACTTTACTCAATAATTCATACACTTAACTGTATTTTTAGTTATTTAACTACAAAATTAGTTGTATAACTAAATAATTAGTTTTATGTTTGCTTAAAATGCAATTGAGATGAGTGAATTAACAAAAGCCGAAGAACAAGTGATGCAAATTTTATGGAAGCTGGAAAAAGCCTTTGTAAAAGAAATCGTTGAGAAATTTCCAGAACCGCGACCTGCCTACAATACTGTGTCCACCATCATTCGTATTCTCGAAAAGAAGAAAGTAGTTGGTTATCATTCTTTTGGGCGAACACATCAATATTACCCTTTAATCACCCAGGAAGAATTTGTGAATGATACAACGGAGAATTTAGTTCAAAAATACTTCAGCGGTTCTGTCGAAAACTTAGTCTCCTACTTTGTGAAGGAGAAAAATATAACGGCGAAAGAATTGGAAGCAATCCTTAAAGAAATTAAAAAATCATGAGCTGGTCAGAAATCATATCGCTACAATTTCAAATCTGTATTAGTTTGCTCGTGTATCTAGCAATCAGTCGAAAAAGCAAGCATTTAACGATAAACCGTTGGTATTTGATACTAACTCCGCCACTCTTGCTTCTTTTTGCTCAATTGAATCCATTATACAATTCGGCCGTGCAAACAATTGTTAGTATCGAGTTGCCAGAGTTAGTTGTCGACTTATCGAATTCAACTTCATCGTCCATTTCAACAATCGCCATTTTATACGGAATTGGAGTTGTTGTTTCACTCGCTATTTTCATCTTCCAGTTGATGCGCGTTTTAAAACAACCTGTTATCAAGCAGTTAACGAAAAACGATTCTATCACGGTGTATCTAATCGACAATAAAGCAGATTCGTATTCTTTTTTCAATCGAATTTACATCAGTGAATCTCAATTGCATCAAGTAGAATACATTTTAAAACATGAAAAAGCGCATTGCCTACAGCGGCATTCGTGGGACATTATCTTAATTCAATTGTTTCAAATCGTCTTTTGGTTCAATCCTGTTTTCCTTATTTGGAAACGTAAAATGAAAGAGAACCACGAATACCTTGCGGATAAAGCGAGTATTCGTGCAAAGGAAGAAATCGAATCGTATAGCTATGCTCTACTTTCGGCGCAATTGGGTGTTAATATTCCACAATTGGGCAATGGATTCAATGAGCCTTCCCTACTTCACAAACGAATTATTCAATTAAAATCACAAAATAAAATCACCATGAAACATTTATTATTAGTGCCAGCGTTAGTTGGAACCACATTGTTGACAGTTAGTTTAACAGTGCCAAGTAACAACGAAATCCAATCGCCTAAAACAATTGTTACGGAATTGGATCAACAACCAGAATTTCCTGGAGGAATGAACGCAATGGTCGAGTACTTTCAAAAAAACATGAAGTACCCGGAAGCGTTAAAAGAAAGTAAAGCGGAAGGAAAAGTCTTCATCTCGTTTACTGTCATGGCGGACGGATCAATTTCGAAAGTCAGCGTTTTTAAATCTTCAGAAATCAAATCTTTCGATGAAGAGGCCCTGCGTTTAATCAAAGAAATGCCAAAATGGAAACCAGGAACCAAAGAAGGTAAAAAGGTAGCTACTGAATTGAAGTTACCGATTGTTTTTCAATATTAATGTGAAACAGTTTTAGTAAGAGAGGGAATGTGAAAGCATTCCCTTTTTTAGTTTAATCTTGATCTGTAAATTCCAATTTTCTCAATTTAGGAATTTTAAATCCTGTATAAGAAACAATTAAAATCGTCATAATTCCACCACCAACAACTGCACGAACGGTTCCAAAAAGCTTGGCCGTTATGCCACTTTCAAACGCTCCAAGTTCATTTGAAGATCCAACAAACATTGAATTCACAGAAGCTACCCTTCCGCGCATGTCATCCGGAGTATAAATTTGTAAAATTGTATGTCGAATAATTACCGATATGCCATCCATCACACCACTTAAGAATAGTGCAACCATTGAAAGCCAAAACCATTCTGAAAATCCGAATAAAATAATACTTAAACCAAATCCTCCAATGGCCAACAACAATTTCATTCCCGCATTTTTTCGAATGGGGTAATAGGCCATGATCAACATCGTAAGGAATGAACCAACTGCTGGGGCAGCACGCAAAAAACCAAATCCCATAGCTCCTACCCCTAAAATATCAGTCGCAAAAATTGGCAATAAAGCAATCGCCCCACCAAACAGCACGGCAACCATGTCTAATGTCAACGCACCTAAAATTTCCTTTGTTCTAAATACAAAACGAACACCTTCTTTCAGACTTTCCATTATAGGTTCGCCTATCTTTTTGTTGATAATTGGTTTAACTTCTATTCGAAACAAAAACACAAAAGCGAGAAGGGAGAATAGCAATACAATTCCCAACGACCAGGAGACACCAAACCAAAGAATGGTAAATCCTGCCAATGCTGGACCAACTACAGAACCCATTTGCCAAGCAGAACTGCTCCACGTTGCAGCATTAGCATACAGGTTTTTTGGAACGATTAAACTCATCAATGAAAAAATTGTAGGACCGATAAAAGCGCGTACAATACCACCAACAAATACACAGGCATAAATTCCCCACAAAATCTGATTCTTTGACATGATTTCTGCCGTCCCTTCCCAGGTTAAAAACACCAGAGCCAGACTAATTACAGAAAAACCGAAAATGCATTTCATGAGTAAGCTTCGTTTCTCATTTTGATCTACAAAATGTCCGGCAAAAAGTGCTACAGCCAACGAAGGAACAATTTCCAGCAATCCAATTAAACCAAGTGACAATGGATCTTTTGTAATAGAATACACTTCCCATTCAATGATAATAAATTGCATGGACCAAGCAAAAACCATCGCAAAACGAATGACCAAAAAGCTTTTAAACTCTTTTACGCGAAAAGCTGCGTAAGGATCTTTTGATTTTAGTGTGCTCATAATTATATCGCTCAAAGTTAGGTTATAATTTTACTTTTTAGGTCCATTTGACTATCAATCTAAATTTGTTCGTTATATTTATTGTCGAGCAAGATTCTTGAATTATTCTGATCTAATGTATTTTAAACTACACTATACCCCACTTCTATTCCTTTTCATCTTAATTGGATTAGTTTCTTTCACAACCATTAAGAATAATAAAAACGAAAGTCTTACTTATTTATCGCCTGAAATGATTGGTTATCGAATGGTAGACGTTGATGGTCAAATTCATCGAGTAGGAACAGAAAATGGAAGTTCAAAACCTATTACAATAATTTTTATCGACGTTGCATGTCCTATTTCTCAGAGATACATTCCAACCTTAAACGAACTAGCAAAAGAAGCGCATGAAAAAGGGGTGCTATTTTACGGCGTAATCAGTGACCCATCTACTACTTGCCAACAAGCAAAAGATTTTACTAAAGAATATTCCATAGAATTTCCAGTTTTATTTGACGCTTCAGGTGATGTCGCTAGAAAGCTTAGACCAACAACTTTACCTCAATCCTTCGTGATTAATGCTAAAGACGAAATCATTTATTATGGCAGAATAAACGATGAATATTACGCGCCAGGAAAAGTGCGCAAGCAAATTCTAAATCACGATCTAAAAGATGCTATAATTGCTGCTTCAAAAAAAGAACTTCCTGATACCCAATTTCAAGAGCCCATTGGTTGCATTTTTGAATCATGGAAAAATGCGTACCCTGAAACAATTACGTACAATCGAGATGTTGCACCTATCATCAATGCGAACTGTGTCAACTGCCATCGTGACGGTGAAATTGCACCCTTTTCTTTATTAGGTTATGATAAAGTAAACCGCCGTGCTGAAATGATCGAATATGTAACCAAAACGCGCTACATGCCTATTTGGAAACCTTCAAGAGGAAAAGGAGACTTTAGAGACGAACACTTTTTAAACGATTATCAAATAGAACTGCTAAAAAGATGGAGTGATTCAAAATCTCCAGAGGGAAAAGAAAGTGAAAGAATTCCTGAACCTGTTTTTACGCAAGTTGAGTGGCAACATGGTACTCCCGATCGTATCATTAAAATGACCGAAGAATACACCGTTCCTTCGAAAGGAGAAGACATTTATCGTTATTTTGTAGTTCCAGAAGCCTTTACCGAGAATCAAATTATCAAGGCACTTGACTTTAAACCAGGAGCAAAGGAGGTAGTACACCATGTTATCTTTTTACTGGATTATTCTGGCAAGGCGAAGGAATTGGATAAAAAAGATCCCTCGCCAGGGTTTTCCGTTTTCGACCAAAATGGTTTTATGTTGAATCCAGGTGTTTTTGCCTTTGGTGGTTGGAATCCTGGAACTGAACCATATATTCTTGGTGAAGATGTGGGGATGTTTATTCCTGCAGGAGCGGATGTGGTAATGGAAATTCATTATCACTTAACCGGGAAAGAAGTCAAAGACCAAAGTAGCATTGCACTTTATTACACTAATAAAGAACCGAAACAATATATCGCGGGAATGATCATGGGAACGAAAGACATTTCGATTCCCGCTGGTGAAAATGCACATCCTAAGAAAATATGGATGGAAGCGCCAGCTGATTTTTATATCACGGATATTACACCGCATATGCACTACATTGGTCAATCTGCAAATGTTAAATTGACACGTACCGATAGTTCAGAAGAAACACTAATACAGATTGATGATTGGGATTTACGCTGGCAAAATATTTATGTTTATCGCGAACCTGTCTTCGTTCCAAAAGGAAGTCGAATAGAAGCTAATTATACCTTTAATAATACAGAGGAGAATCCTGACAATCCTAACAATCCAGTGAAAGATATTAATTGGGGTTGGGGAGCAGATGATGAAATGTGCGAACTTTTCATGACGTTTATTCCTGTTGAAACTAAAGACGCCGGCTTAATTAAGCGAGCTGCTCTGGCAAGTTGGATCCACATTGATTCGTTGAGTGAAGATCATTTAATTTCGCACAAAGGAGTGGAAGAAACAGCCAATGAACTTTTAACGGTTGACATTTGGTCACAAAAAGGTCAAGCTTTACTAGTCTCAGTTTATGAATCAGATCATGTGAAAGAAATTCTAAAGTACTTTAAAGAAGGTGAAGCTAGCAATGAAAGGAATCAAACATTCTTGACCAATTTCGGTGTATATCTTACTCTGTACATAGCCACAAAAGAAACAACTTCTGGTGTATTTTGGGATGCTTTTAAGGCAAATGCTTTATTCAAAAATGCAATTCAGCTCGACAGAAAAGATTGGAATGCAAATTATTCCAGAGCTTATTCTTACGTGGAAACACAAAGAAAGCATTACGTAAAAAAAGGGCTAAAAGCATTGAAAAAATTAATCAAACGTTACCCGACGAACGAAAAAGAAAAATACCATCATGCTTATTTAAGTCTCGCAAAAGCATATAAATTTATAGGTAAGGATAAAAAGGCAAAGGAATTAATGGAAAAAGCTATTCAATTATTCCCCGAGAACAGTCGAATAATACAAGAACACACAATTTATAAATACAATTAAAAAAAACAACTATGGAAGAAGTATTAGATCAAGACTTAAAGAACGTAGACACAAAAGCACCAGTTGTTACTAAAGACAAAGCGATTTACTCGTTTGAAGGAACAACAGAAGAGGCAATTGCATCAAAAGTGCACAACTTGTTTACAAAAGATGGTTATACCATAGAAGAAGGAACTCAGTTAAAAGGAAAATACGGTAAAGGAAGTAAAGTAATGCGTATTCTATTCGGTGCATTTGTTAAGCGTTTTGCTTGGGAGGTGACAATTACAACGCAAGGTGGATTAACAACAGCAACCCTTTACAAAGAAACAAAAGGATATGCAGGTGGTGCAATTGGTGTGAACCAAGTAAACAAAGAATTCAAGCGCTTAGTTGAAGCTTGGGAAAGCTTGTAATTGACAATTTATATTTAACAATGGACAATTACTAATTGAATTGTCCATTGTTACTTTTTTCAAGTTTTAGGTTTATAGTTATACAACTCTAAATTCTAAAGACATGAAAAAAACGCTCCTCTTTCTTTTTCTTATCGCATTTAACTCTATTGGATTTTCACAAGTCCACATGAAAATGAATATTGGTATTTCTGATACTGTATTAATCGATAAGTACGAACCGCTCGAAAACGAATTCAAATATCAATATTTAAAAATGGCTCCTGGAAGCCATCACTTTAGTAATGAACGTGCAGCTGAATTACTCCGCAAAGAAACAGTAGTTGCAATAGATTTGGTGTATTCGGATTATCCACAAGGTGAAGATTTTACAGAACTAAACAAAAGAAGATTAATTGAACTTTATTCGGCTCTGCCTGATGCATTTAATCGCAGTGTTGTGAGTTGGCGAATAATTAAGCAAACCGGAGTTGCAAAAACCGGAGGTATTCAGAATTACTTTCATGGGTTTGTCGTTTACTATCGAGAAATGCCAACTAATTACGCCGAGAACAAACTCATTCAAGACATTCTAAATGGTAAAACCAAATCGGAAGATTCAACATTACTGAAAATTTTTGAACGCAACAAAACTGAATGGAAGGACATGTTGGTCGTGTGTGATGTCACTGGAAGTATGTCGCCGTATACAGCTCAATTATTGCTTTGGATTAAAGCCAATCAAAAATTACGGAACATGAAAGACATTGTTTTCTTTAACGACGACGATGAAAAAAGCACAAATGAAACGGTTAGACAAGATGATACTGGAATGTGGTCTACAAGTTCTGGCGACTTCAAAAAAGTAATAGACGTTGCAACCACGGCCATGAAAGAAGGTCATCACATTGAGAATAATTTGGAAGCTGTCTGTCGAGCAATTAAGGAATTTCCAGATGGAAAAGGTAAAGTAATTATGATTGCAGATAACTGGGAAGACCCGTGCGATATGCAGTTGGTGAGTTATTTGAAAGCTCAAAAAGTTCCTTTGCGCATTATTATTTGTGGTGTAAACGCAAGTATCAACACAAATTATTTGGATTTAGCTCGAGCAACGGGTGGTTCCATTCACACAATGGAAGGTGATTTAACCGATCTCGCAACAATGGGAGAAGGGAAAAAACTAAAAATTGGGAATGCCGAAGTTGTTTTATACAACGGAAGATTTTACCAAACGAAAAAGTAAAATTGTAACTAATTGCGGATTATTAATTGATCAAAACTCAATTAATAATCCGTTTAAGAAAAAAATAAAATCTCTTTATTTCTCTTCTTTCTGTCTCTTATACACATCTGACGCTGC
>CAJXRM010000095.1 GCA_913059205.1 uncultured Flavobacteriales bacterium | reverse complement strand
GAGATTTCTGCCTGTCTCGTGGGCTCGGAGATGTGTATAAGAGACAGAAATAAGTGTGTTGGTTCACTTTCTGATACACATCTTTTTGCTAAGTTATTAGGGAATCCAGAATTGAAAGAAATGCCAATCAAGCATGTAATGGAAGCTCCATTACCTGAAGTAAATGAAAAGGCAACAATTGAAGAGATTTCAAAATTGTTTACTAGTGGAGCTTGCGCAGTAATCGTAAATTATGGCGAAAATCAAAAACACATCATTACGTATCAAGATGTAATTAAAGCAATTGCTTAATTCTTGAAAAACGAAATTAAAATACAAGATCAAATGAAGCGGGAGGTTATTCTTCCCGCTTTTCCTTTACGTATAATTTCCTTGGTTCCTTCGCAAACAGAATTGTTGCATTACTTGGGATTAGAGAAAGAAGTAGTAGGTGTTACAAAGTTTTGCATTCATCCGGACGAATGGTTTCGAACTAAACAGCGCGTGGGTGGAACAAAATCCCTGAATCTTGAAAGAATTAAACTGCTCAAACCCGATTTAATCATTGGAAATAAGGAGGAAAACGAACAGAGTGATATTGAGGCATTACTCGAAATTGCCCCTGTTTGGATGAGCGATATTTTTGACTTGAACGATTCATTGGAAATGATTAAATCTGTCGGAGAAATCACCAATAGAACATATGAAGCGAATGAATTGATTCAACTGATACAAAATCGATTTCGATCCTTAAAATCAATTGAAAAAAATAAAACTGTGCTTTATTTTATCTGGCAAGAACCAATGATGTTGGCTGGAAAAGATACGTTCATCAACTCAATGCTTCAGCATTGTGGGTTGCAAAATCTAGCTGGAAATACACGCTACCCCGAAGCCATCGGCACAGAGAATCCAGATGTCGTTTTCTTAAGTTCTGAACCATTTCCATTTGGTGAAAAACACATAGCGGAGTTTCAACAAATCTACCCAAATGCAAAAATTGTATTAGTCGATGGTGAATTTTTCTCTTGGTACGGCTCTCGATTGAAAGATGCTCCTGATTACTTTAATCGCGTGCTAGCGCAACTCTAATAGGTTTCGAATGAATTCTACGCTTGCGTATTTTCCATGTTGAAATTGGATTGCTCCTTCAACTTGAACAGTTTTCTCAGAACTCATTTCAGCATCAATATCAATTGATTTGATTGATTTTGAAAGACTGTTTCCCATTCTGTATGCAGGAAAAATATTCATTAAACGAACCATCAGTGGACTTCCTTCTATTTTTGATAAATACCGAGGATTACCAACTAGTGAAATTATAGACTTGCTTTTACTGAAATGTACATCTTCAACTTTTCTTCGTCCAATATAAAACGACTTTTCTGTTTTTTGATTGTAATAAAAAAGCTTGCCACCAAAAAAATAGCGATCTTGCGTTAAATCGGTAATCAGTTCGTTTTCAAGCGCTGAACGCAATAATTCTGAAATATTTATTGGTTTTTCATATTGAAATAAAAAATCACCGTCAGGTACAATTTCAAAAGACTTTTCTTGTTCAATTTTAAGTGATCTATAATTTGCCGAAAATCCACAAATAGTATTGTTTTGAATTTGGAGAAACTTGACAATGGAATCACTTAAAGCATTGGGTATTATACCGTAAGCTGAAACGTTGAAAGACGCGTTGTCAACATTTAATCGTGTGAAATCAGATTCAATGTGTTTATCAAAAGCAACCGTTCCTTTTAGTTTTATTGAAGAACCTTTCATACTGACATTGGCACAATTCCAGTTATCAGCGTCAACAGTGCGAGTCCAAATCGAAATTAGATTGTCCTTCTTTCGTTTAGAGGCTAATTTTTTTGAGTAGATTGTTGAAGGAGCTTTTAGAATGGAAGTAGCAAGTTTTAATGATTTTGATTTGCTTTTTGGATCGTCATTGAAAATAACCACGCCGACAGTCGAGTTACTAGCGTGCGCACTGCTGTTGAAGTTTGACTTAAAATCGTTTTCACTAGTTAAGTTAACAAGTAATCCAGTCATTTCCTTGTTGTTCTCAATTACTCTAAACAAAATGATATCCGAAAGAATGTCAATACCAGTCGATTGCTTTAAGTCGCCTCTTGATTCATTTAGAATATCAAGCAAGTCTTCATCTTCAGAGGAAATAAAATCATTTAAAACGGTTTTTATTGCTAAATCACCGTTAAAGGCAATAACCGTATGGGCTTTTGACGGAATAAAATTTAAGTTGGTATTTGCAGGGGAACTATAGATGAATTGGAGGACGAAATAGAATATCCAAAAAACAACAAGTACAACAAGTACAGCCGCAATTTTTAACGCTTTATTCAATTTCTTCACAAATCAAAAGTACGTTTTTATTGTGAAAAGATTACTTTTGTTGCATGCGAAAATTTGCACGGTTTCTTCTTAAATTATTTGGCTGGAAAATAGACAAGCACACACCCGAAGGTGTGAAGAAATGCGTTGTTGTCATGGGGCCTCATACGTCGAATTGGGATTTTATTGTAGGTCGATTGGCATTTATGTCATTCGGTGTAAAAGGTAGATTTTTGATTAAAAAAGAATTGTTCTTTTTTCCGTTTGGCTTTTTCTTGAAGCGTATGGGGGGAATTCCTGTAGATCGAAAAGGAAAAAACAACCTAACGGATGAAGCAGTGCGCCATTTTAAAGAAAACGACACCATGTTCATGGTTTTTACACCCGAAGGAACAAGAAGTTATAATGCAAATTGGAAAAAAGGGTTTTACTATATTGCACAAAAAGCGCAAGTACCAATTTATATTGGATACATGGATTACGAACGGAAAATTGGTGGATTTCATAGTGTTTTTGAACCAACGGGAGATTCCAACGCGGATATTAAGCACATTAAAAAGATCTTAAGTCAGTACAAAGGACGTTTTCCAGAAAACGGTATAAAAGCCGAAGACTAAGCTGTTGAATTCTCGAAGATGATTTTGTGAGCCTTAATTCACTAGTTTTCTTGCCTATGGCGTTCTAGCGAAGAAAAAAAAATTATTTTTTATCTGTTTTATTCTTATCATGAATCCCGTAAGGGCAATGCTTGCATCTGTTTTTACAACAATAACCGCGTTTCAAGTGATATTTCTCTGTGAAAATAATATAGCCATCGGGACTCATATAAAAATCCTCGGGATCCATTTTATTTTGTCTAGAAAAACCTGACATATCATCACTCATGTTACAAATTTACACGTTATTTGTAACTCAAGCGTGAAAAATGATCGATTTAAGCAATTCCTTCCTTCAAAAAATTGAAATTGATAAATTGTCTCAACGGCAAATTTCATTTTATATAAAAAGAGATGATTTAATTCATCCGGAAGTTTCTGGAAATAAATGGCGTAAATTAAAATACAACATTGAAGTCTGTTTGAGTGGCAAGAAAGAGGGCGTAATCACCTTTGGAGGAGCTTATTCAAATCATTTGTTGGCTACAGCTTCGGCGTGTAAAATGGTCGGATTGAAGTCTATAGGTGTTGTTCGAGGTGACGAGTTAACAAAAGATTCTAATCACACCTTGAGGCGTTGTTCAGAACTCGGAATGGAATTAAAATTTATTTCTCGAGAGGAATACAGAATGATTCCCGACAAATCGTATTTAGCTGATCTGGCCCACGAATTTCCAAATATGCATTTGGTACCAGAAGGCGGTGCGAATTATTATGGAATGATTGGTTGTCAGGAGATTGTAAAAGAAATCGAAGTTGATTTTAATGCTGTTTTTGTAGCGCAAGGAACAACAACAACCAGCTGTGGTCTTTTATTGGGATTAAAAGAGGAGCAAGAATTACTCGCTATACCAGTTTTAAAAGGATTTGATTCGGTTAATGAAATGAAAGCCATTTTTCGCTATTCGGGAATAGAAGAAGAATGGTTGTCAAATGCGTTTTCACGATTGACTATTTTGAAAGATTTTCATTTTAATGGTTATGCAAAATACACCGATGAACTTTTAAGTTTTATTCGGGATTTCTATTTAAAGTATAATTTGAAATTGGATCCAGTGTACACAGGTAAAGCGATGTACGGAATGATCAAGGAATTAGAAAACGAAAAATGGAACGGTAAATCAGTTGTATTCATTCACACCGGAGGTTTGCAGGGTGTTGAATCGATTGAAAAAAAGGTTGGTGTAAATTTGTTTTAATCCACAATTCGTTGGTTCGAAGATGCAGTAATTGAAGTCGAATGCGTTCGCTGCAGCAGTGATTTTTGTGAATGATAGTTTTTTTTAATTAATCAGATCAAACGCTTCTTTGACGTCGTGCACTCTTAAAATCGAGGCGCCTTTTTGAAGTGCAATTTTATTTAATGCAATCGTTCCGTCCAATGTTTCTCTGTCTTCCGGTTTTGTATTCATTCGCTTATAAATCATCGATTTGCGCGACAGTCCAACAAGCAAAGGTTTGCCAAGAATTAGAAAGTCATCCAAGTGGTCCAACAAGTAATAATTTTGGTCAATTGTTTTACTGAATCCAAATCCAGGATCGATGATGATATCTTTCACTCCCGCTTGTTGAAGTATGTCTATTTTTTGTGAGAAATACAGAATCATTTCATTGAAAATGGAATCGTAATCAGTTAGATTTTGCATTGTTTCAGGTGTGCCACGCATGTGCATTAAAACGTAAGGCGTGTGGTATTTTGCAACTACATTCACCATTTCAGGTTCAATTGAAAAACCACTGATGTCATTTATGATGTCGGCTCCGGCTAAAATGCCTTGTTTCGCAACTTCAGCGCGAAAGGTATCCAATGAAATAATCAATTCAGGAAATGCTTTTTGAATAACAGAAATTGCTGGAATTACTCTATTTAACTCTTCTTTAACATTTATGTTTGTTGCGCCGGGACGAGAAGAATAGCCTCCAATATCAACAATTTGCATTCCTTCGTTCAACATTTTTTCAACAATTGAGAGCAAGTTTCCTTCTGTGGTGCGACTTTCACTGTAGAATGAGTCAGGTGTTACATTCACAATCCCCATAACTTTCGGTGTGGATAAGTCAAACAACATATCACGCACACGAATGCTTGAGTTTCTTGGAAATTTAGTATCTTCAACTTTTGAATTTTGCATAAATAATTGATGAATCAAACGAATACGGAATACACAAATGTAGTCAATGTTTGTCGAGATATTTTCTCGAAGAAAACAAAAGATTATGGAACTGCTTGGCGAATTTTACGACCTAGCTCCTTGACGGACCAACTTTTTATTAAAGCTCAACGAATTAGAACAATTCAAGAAACTGGTGAAAATAAAGTTGGTGAAAATATTGAAGATGAGTTTGTTGCGATTGTAAACTACTGCATTATGGCGATTATTCAACTGCGCGAAATTGAATTGGTTGAATTGGAATTGCCTGCGGAAGAAGCTGTTTCGCTATACGACAAATATGCAAAAGAAGCATTCGAATTGATGGAACGAAAAAATCACGATTATGGAGAAGCTTGGCGCGATATGCGGGTAAGTTCATTGACCGATTTAATCCTTCAAAAAATATTTAGAGTCAAGCAAATTGAAGACAATAAAGGTGCAACGTTAATTAGCGAAGGAATTGATGCGAACTATTTTGATATGTTAAATTATTCTGTTTTTGCACTAATACTTATGAATCACAACCAAAACTAATATGAAAGAAAAAGCGACTATTTCGGGACGTTCACTGATTTTTAATGTTCTATTTATTTTATTGAATTTGACGGGTATAACGTTTATCGTTATGGGCTTTCATCCTAATTTTGAAGAGCAAGCAGGTTTGTTCAAATTGTTGGGGATGATTTTATTAATCACAACTATCGGTGGATTAATTCTATTTAAGGGTAGATTGATGATGTCGAGCGTAGCACGTGTGCTTGTGGGTGGATTGTTTATCGTTTCTGGTTTAATTAAAGCGAATGATCCGATCGGATTCTCCTATAAACTAGAAGAATATTTTGAAGATGGAGCTTTGGCATTTAGAATAAAAGAATGGTTTTCTGCACCTGGTTTTTCACTTGAATTCTTTATGGAGTATGCGCTGTTGTTGAGCGTTATTATTTGCATTGTGGAAATTGTCTTGGGTGTTTTATTGATTATCGGCGGTAAAATAAAATTAGCCGCTTGGATGTCTTTGTTCATGATGTTGTTCTTTACTTTTTTAACATGGCATACCGCAAATTGCGACGGAACAATGAAGTTCAAGGACCGCGATACTTATGCTATGACTGATCCTGTTGCGGCTATGAAAATTGAGGAAGCGAAGACAAATAAAGAATTAAAAATCATTTCACAAACCAAAACAGAATTGATTGTTGATGAAATGAAACTTCCCCAATGCGTTGATGATTGTGGATGTTTCGGTGATGCCATGAAAGGTTCTGTTGGGCGTTCATTGGCTCCATCTGAAACCTATTGGAAAGACATTGTTTTGGTGTATTTAATCCTTTGGATTTTTGTCGCACAATGGAAAACTAAACCGAATACGCGCAAAGAAAATTTGGTTTTTGTATCAACTTCAATAGTTGTAATTGCATTCTTCTCATGGGTTTTTGGGTGGTATTTCCCAATTTTCTTTTCATTAGTAGCTTTGTTTGGTGCGTTGTGGATGTTACGCGCTGGAGGAAAATGGTTTGGTAATCATTATGGTAGTGCATTTTTTGTCAAATTAATCAGTTTAGCACTAGCGGTTTATGTATTGACATATGCGCCATTGAAAGATTATCGCGCGTACGCAGTTGGTTCTAATTTGAAGGAAAAAATGAACGACGGAATTGATGGAGTCTATGAAAGTATGCTCGTTTACAAAAATAAGAAGACGAAAAAAACAAAGGAATATTCTTCCACATCTAAGGAGTATACGGATTCTAAAATTTGGGAAGATACGGATTGGGTATACGAAAGTATGGTTCAAAAAGCAATTATTCCAACGAAAATCCCATCGATTACTGACCAATTCAACCCATTTGTTGCCTTCAGTGATGTGTCAGAATACGAGATGTCTATTCCTGCTGTAAGTAGTGCAATAGCGAATTCAAAAGTAAAAGCACTGTTGATAAAAGATTTGGGATACAATTCAAATATGGAAGTTCCATTTGAAGAATACAATGTAACGGATTTCGATGCAGAAAGTTATGTTATTTTGGATACGATTGAAATGGATAATCCAAATGTGACCGATGTAAGCATTCGAGATTTCATTGTGGATGCTAAGAAAATTGTCGTTTTATCTTCTCAAAATTTGTCAAAAGGGGATTGGGATGGTATCAAGGATATAAAAGCGATCAATGAAAGTTGCAAGAAAAAGGGAATTCCTTTTGTTGTGATTTGTGGTGCGACCAGAGATGAAATAAATGCATTTAGAAAGAAACATGGACTGTATGCTCCATTCTTTGTAAATGATGAAACGGAATTGAAAGCAATTACTCGTTCGAACCCAAGTATTTTGGTTATTGAGAAAGGAATTGTAAAAGCGAAATATCCATTTAGGTTAATACCGAATAAAGAAAATTTTACTAAAAAACACTTAAATTAATGGCGCAAAAAATTGTCGCGGGGAACTGGAAAATGAATCTTTCGTTAAGCGAAGGAGTGAAGTTGGTGAATGGAATTGAAAGTAAGATTGATTCGACAGATGTACGAATTATCGTTTTTACTCCTTCTTTATTTGCTCATCCAATTTCTCAATTAAACAAAAAGGATACAGAGGTTGGAGTACAAAATTTTAATGAAAATGAAGCCGGTGCTTTTACTGGAGAAATTTCAATCAATCAAGTTAAAAGTGTTGGTGTAAACATTGGATTAATTGGTCACAGCGAAAGAAGATTGTATTTCAACGAAAGCCATAGTGTCCTAAAAGCCAAAGTGGACGCAGCAATCGGAAATGGATTTGAATTTATTTTTTGCTGTGGTGAACCATTGGATGTAAGAGAAGCAAACCAGGAATTTAGCTACGTAAAGCGCCAACTTGATGAAAGTTTGTTCCATCTTACAGATGCACAAATAAAAGGCGGCACGATTGCCTACGAACCTGTTTGGGCTATTGGAACAGGGAAAACCGCAACAACAGAACAAGCGGAAGAAATGCACAAAGCAATTCGAACATGGATTGTTGAGCACTATTCTGAAGAAATAGCGGAAACGGTTTCTATTTTATATGGAGGAAGTTGCAACCCGAAGAATGCTGAAGAGTTATTTGCTTGTCCAAATGTGGACGGAGGACTGATTGGTGGTGCTTCTTTGAATCCTGAAGATTTTTGCGCTATTATTAATTCGTTTTAAATGGATACGATAGAACTAAATATTCAATTGTCACCTAAGGATCCTTGGAGCGATATCGTAATTGCTGAACTGTCCGAACAGGGTTTTGATAGTTTTGTTACTACAGAAGATGGTGTTTTAGCCTATGCTCCAGAATCGATTAATACGGATGAAGTAGTTAAACAATCGGTTTTAGGAAATCCTGTCGGATTTGAATGTACAATTACACAAACCATTATTCCTCATCAAAATTGGAATGCAGAATGGGAGAAAAACTTCTCACCAGTTTTTATTGAAGAATATGCAACAATTCTTGCGCCTTTTCACAATGAAATGGATGCTAAAGGAATGAAAGTTATCATCCAGCCTCAAATGTCGTTTGGCACAGGGCATCATCAGACTACTTGGATGATGACCAAAGCGATTTTTGAATTGGCGGAAATGCCAGAGAAAGTTCTTGATATGGGAACTGGAACGGGCGTTTTAGCCATTTATGCCGAAAAATTAGGGGCAAAGGATATTTTAGCTATTGACATTGAAGAATGGTCTGCTGAGAATGCACGAGAAAATGTTGAACGAAACAATTGTACAAACATAGAATGTTTATGGGGTGATATTGATAAAATAGAAGGTCTAAATTTTGGACTAATAATTGCCAATATCAATAAGAACATATTAAAATTACACATGCAATCGTATTCAAATGCATTGGAACAAAACGGAACGCTCTTATTGAGTGGATTTTTTGTCACAGATGTTGAAGAAATGACGAGTTATTGTGAAGCCTATAAATTGAAACAAACTAAAGTCTTTACCAAAGATGAATGGGCTTGTATTCAATTGATTAAAACAAAATAAAAACAAGAATTATGAAATTAAAAGCTCTTTTTTTATTCGCATTTGTTAGTTGCGTTTATGTTGGACTTGGACAGTCTTATTCAAACAATAGAGAGAAATTTGTAAAAGAATTTCAAAAAGTTTTAAGTGACTACGGAAAAGGAGAATTTCATGATTTCGCTAAAAAGGAACTTCCATTAATGTTATTGGAAGGAAGTTCGTTTCCAAACGATTACTTTACAAAAATGGTAGAGACGTGTAACATGATGGAAACAAAAAGACTTAAACCTTATCCTGAAATTTACAACTATGTTTTTTCTGTTGCATCATTTGTTAAAGGAAAACAATCAAAAGAAAGTTATACTGCTTGGCATGAAGCGGTTGATAAAACATTGGACAATAGAAATATTAAAAAATTCGAGGATTTTATTGAACTTTCCGCAGGCTTTTTCTCAGAGTCTAGAATTTCTGAGTCACCAAATTATTCATGGTTTTATGTTGGTGGAACGTATACATTCGAATTTGACACAAAAACATCTATCATTTTTTCGGGCGGTAATTTGGTTTGTCGCGCAATGAGTCGAAGTGGTTCAAACAAAGGTGAAGTTATTGATAGTTTGAATGTTATTAAAACGAGCGGTGAATATGATTTAACATTGAAAAAATGGCAGGGTAAAGGTGGTGTAATCACTTGGGAAAAAGTGGGTTTATCACCTGATAAAACCTATGCTACGCTCAATTACTATGAAACTTCAATGCGGAATTCAACAATAAATATTGATACAGTTGAATTAACAACACCATATTTTTCAAAGTCAATTAAAGGTATGCTGGCCGATCGAGCGTTTAAAATTAATAGAGAAGAAGATAAAATTTTCCCTCAATTTCTTTCTTTTGAGAATCGATTGCTAATAAATAATATTGTTCCTGATGTAGATTATACAGGAGGTTTCTCAATGCAGGGTTCAAGTTTCATTGGTGCAGGAACATCTGAAAAACCAGCCATGATAACGTATAAAAAAAGCGGTTCACCTTTCATTATTGCACGATCCAAAATGATTTATGTTTCACCAAAGAAAATCACAACAGATAATGCCAATGTAGTTTTGTTACTAAGTGCAAATGACTCTATCAGTCATTCTAGCGCTAGTTTTATTTATGACCTTGAGAAGAAAAACATTGAATTTATTCGATCTAAAAACGGAGGTGGAGATGCGCCTTTTCAGAATTCGTACCATCAATTAGATGTTTTTGTTCCAAAAATCACTTGGGAAATAGGTTCAGAAAACATTTTCTTCACATTTGATTTTGGAACCAGTCAACAACAAAAAGTGGCTTCATTTGAATCGAAAAATTATTTTGATGCTGAAGTGTACGACAGACTTCAAGGTATGTCACCAGTTCATCCCTTGGTCGCTCTTTTTCGATACGCGTACAAATACGATGAAATGACGATGACTGCTGGAAAAGCTGCTTCGGCTTTGGGTCAAACTCTTGAACAAGCAAAAGGAACATTATTAACATTGTCTGCGGCAGGATTCATTAGTTACGACTCTGAAGGGGGGATTGTAGTGATAAACAAAAAACTGACAACGTTTGTTCGAGCAAAAACAGGAGAAGTGGATTACGATAACATTGTATTTAATTGTGATTTCCGTCCAAAGGAATTAAAAGGCTATTCAGAAGAACAGATAAAAGAAAGCGATTATTTGCAATCAGTTCAAGAATTGTATAAACAACAAAATGAACTTCGAAGAATTAAGAAGGAATTCGGAATATTGAATTTGACAACAATGGATTTGGATTTGGAGGCGGTTGACAATGTTGTGATTTCTGATGAAAGAAATCTAATCGTTTTTCCTGAAAACAGTCAAGTCAAAGTGAAGAAAAATAGAGATTTCAATTTTTCAGGATGGATAAACGCAGGTAAAATGGAAATGAATACCAAGGCGTCTAAATTTAAATACGACGATTATAAAATCGAAGTTCTCAGTACGACAGAATCGTTGTTTAGAGTGCGCCCGCTTAGAAAAGAAGATGGTGTCAATTCAATTCCAATGATTAGTACAATATCTGTCTCTTATACACATCTGACGCTGCCGACGATCTACTCTGTGTAG
>CAJXRM010000094.1 GCA_913059205.1 uncultured Flavobacteriales bacterium | reverse complement strand
CTACACAGAGTAGATCGTCGGCAGCGTCAGATGTGTATAAGAGACAGAGTCAGGGGAGATGTACTCATCACTTGAAGTCTTCCAAAAAAGCCAGTGTTTTGAGATAGTTTGTCTAAACCGCGTTGTATCGAATCATTATTAAGCTTAAATCCAAGTGAATTAATTAAATCGCATGATTTTAAAACAGTTCGCAAGTTTTCTTTTTGATAGTCACCGAGCAAAGGCGATTGAAATTCTGAACAACTATTTATATCTGTTGAATAATAAATATTCGAATTGTTTCTATTTGCGATTTCTTCAAAAATGGAGTGGAGTTGTGTGTCTCCTAAAACTACTGGAATAGTTGGTTTAATGATCCCACCTTTTTCGATGGCAATTTCTTCTACGGTATCTCCTAGCATAGCAGTGTGCTCCAAGCTTATGTTTGTGATCACACTTAGAATCGGTTCAATAACATTTGTTGCATCCAATCTTCCTCCTAGCCCAGTTTCTATTATACAAATATCACACTTTTCATTTGCGAAGTATTCCATTGCCATACCGAAGGTGATTTCGAAGAAAGACGGTTCAAAATTGAGCTCACTCGCTTTTATTTTTTGAATAAAGTTTACTACATTTTGTTCCGAAATCTGTTGGCCATCAATTCGTATTCGTTCCCGAAAGTCCTTGATGTGAGGCGAAGTAAACAAACCAACTTTGTATCCTGATTCAGTTAGAATAGAGGCGAGCATGGAACATGTTGATCCCTTTCCATTGCTTCCAGCGACATGAATACATTTGACTTTTTTCTGAGGAGAATCTAGTAGTTGCATTATTTTCCAACTGTTATCTAAAGTTGGTTTAAATGCTTTAGCTCCCATAACCTGATAGGATGGGAACTGCTGGAAAAGCCAGTTAATTTCCGATAAATAAATATTATTGGGCTTTGATGCCGACACGCATGTATACTTTAGCATGAGAAGCGCCAGGGTCTTTGTTATACTTGACTTGTTTTTTTACTTCTGCGATAACTCGGTTAATCAAAATTTGATTGGTTGTTGTTGTTTGAGCTGAAATATTCGTTGCTGCTATAACATTTCCTTCCGCGTCTATTGTTAACTTCAAATGAATTGTTGCATCAACATTGGACTGTAAATCAGTTACGTTTGGGTCATTTAGACGAACTCTGCCATCTCCGTTTCCATTTCCGCCGTTACCATTTGTACCTGAACCATTATCAGTTCCAAATGTGTTTCCAGAACCTCCATCATTACCGTTTCCATTCCCTCCATTCGCAAATGGGTCGTTGGATTGATGGTTAGTTGTGTTAGATTCTTGAGAATTGTGAGTTGTTGTATTCTTTCCTTTCCCCGTATTCACTTTCGTGTCAGGATTGTTTTTACCCGTAATAACTTCTTGTGTAACAGGTTTTGGATCGTCAATTGGATCATTAGATGGACTTCCAGCTCCAGCTCCTCCGTCAACTTTCAGGTTTTTTAAAACCAATTCTTCTGGAATAACCGTATCAGTCGTCATGATAGGATCTTTCGGCGCTGGGTCAGCCATTTCGAAAGTGGTCAACAACAAATAGATTAAAACCAATAGCATTACAACTCCAGAAGCAATCGCTCCCTTGCGTTTATCAATGGTATTTACTATTGGAATTGTTGCCATAATTTATCTATTTGTCATAAGCCAATACTGGATCCCAACCATTCGCTTGAGATAAGGCCAGTACATTAAAAATTGCCTCGTAACTTGCTTTACGGTGACCTGCTATTTTTAGTTTCATTTCACCTTGACTTTCTACTGCTGCGGCTGCCATTTCTTTTATGTCATCAAACTCTAAAGGTTGATCCATAGAACCACCAGGTAAAACAACATATTGGTTGTCCTCTGTAATTATCACAGTTGCTTGAACCGGATCTTGTACAGATGGTAAATCAGTTGCTTCTGGTAAATCAATTGGAGTTTGATTGTTACTCATCAAACTCATAATAATGAAAAAGATCAATAGCAAGAACACCAAGTCAGTCATGGACGCCATTCCACCTTCAACTTTGACTTTATTATTTGTTCCTAAATTCATCCGTTCTTATTTACCTGGTTGATGTAATAAATCCATAAACTCTAACGCGTCATTTTCCATTTGGTACACAACACGACCTATTTTCGCAACTAAAAAGTTATATCCGACATAAGCGATAATACCAACAATCAGACCAGCAACGGTAGTTATCATTGCTGTCATAATTCCCGGTGCGATAATTTTCAATTCTAAAGAAGTGGCATTTTGTAGATCGATAAATACCATTACCATACCAACTGTCGTTCCAAGGAAACCGATCATTGGTGCGGCACCTGCAGCCGTTGCTAGGAAGCTGACACGCTGTTCCAAACGAAGAATTTCAAGTTTGGCTGCATTTTCAATAGAAGCAGAAATTGTTTCAATAGGGCGACCTAAGCGAGAAAGACCTTTTTCAACCATTCTTGCCGAAGGAGAGTTGGATCGCGAGCAATAATCTTTCGCAGAATCAATCTTTCCATCCATGATATAGTCTTTTATTTTTGCAACAAATCCCTTTTCTTCTTTTGTGGCTTTTCTTAACGCTAAATAGCGTTCAACAAATATAAAGATGGAATAGCCTAGCATTAACGCTAGAATCACATTTATAACAAGACCAAAACCTTGACTTGCACCTGCAATAATATCCCAAAGAGGCACATCTTTCACTCCCGTGTTCGACTCACCTACGATATCAACTTGTAATAAAAAAGATAAACTCATAATTTCTTTAACGTTTAGTTACTCAATTTATTATTAAAACAACAAGAAAACTCCTGCTCCTGCGACATATCCAATAATCGCAAGTAATGCGATATTTTTCAAATACCAGAAAAATGAAATCTTCTCCATTCCCATAGCGACAACACCCGCGGCTGAACCAATGATCAGCATACTTCCACCTGTTCCAGCAGCGTATGCAATAAAATGCCATAAAGTACTATCCATAGGTAATTGGAACATCCCCATGGAGGCGGCTACTAATGGAACGTTGTCTATCAATGCTGATCCAGCTCCTAGAAGCGTTACGAATATGTTTAAGTCTAAGCCTGAATTGATAACGTCTTGGCCGAAAATGAAAATTAAACCAAGTGACTCAAGGGCAGCAACTGTCATCAAGATTCCTAAAAAGAATAGGATAGATGGCATTTCAATTTTTCCTAATGCTTTGAATGTAGGTCCATGTACGTGCTCATGATTTTCAACTTGTGATATAGAAAAGGCTCTTGCACTGATAAATTCAGCTACTAAAGAAACAACTCCAAGTGACAGCATCATTCCAATATAAGGAGGAAGATGCGTTACAGTTTTGAAAATTGGCACGAATACAATCATTCCTAAACCTATTGTTAGCATTAAAGTACCATTTTTCGAAAGTTTTTCTTCAGTCTCCTCAGCATCAATTTCTCCTTTAAATATCGGTAAGAAACTAGCGATTAATGTAGGAATTATCATACATATTAAAGAAGGTAGTAACAAATTCACAATTAACTGTTGTGCTGAAACTTTGTGTGCCATCCACAACATTGTTGTTGTAACATCACCAATCGGAGACCATGCACCACCTGCGTTTGCTGCTATGATAATCATACCCGCATACCACATTCGTAGATTATTGTCCTTAACGATTTTTCTTAAGATTGTAATTAATACAATTGTTGCGGTTAAATTGTCAATAATCGCAGATAAGATAAACCCAAGAATACAAACTATCCATAGTATATACGATTTTTTGCGTGTTTTAATGATTCGTTTAAAGGTTTGGAATCCATTAAAATGATCAACGATTTCGACAATTGTCATCGCGCCAACCAAGAAAATTAATATTTCACATGTTTTACCAAAGTGATGTAGCAGGGTTTCTTCCATCCACATAGACTTCGATTTAACTGCGTGCGCCCCATGTTCTCCAATTTCGTTGGCTAATGGTAAGCTTGAAAAATCATTGATTAAAGTTGCATTGTGACTATCAAACCAGGTTGTGAAATTGTCCAAACCAAAAGCAATTCCCGCCCAAGCCAATGCCATCATTATTAATGCTGGTATTAATTTGTCGATTTTTAATGAATGTTCAAGTGTTATTGCCAGATAACCTAGAACGAAAACGGAGACGATAAAGATTTCCATAATTTAAATAATAGTTAATTTGTTTTATACTAATTGGTTTAATGCAATTTCAAAAGCAGTTTTTGCAATATCAGTCTTAGAGTTGCTTTTTTGATATGTATTTTGAAGTGCCTTGCGAATTGTTGCACTGGTATCCTCAAAAATCCCTTGTTCAGTTAAAATTCCTAAATCATTACTCATGAGATAGGCAAATACTCTTGCCATACCACAATTGGAAATAAAATCAGGTATAATTGAAATACTGTTATCTGCTTTTTCAGCAATCTTACCAAAGAATATCTCTGGATCAGCGAAAGGAACATTTGCTCCTGCAGAAATTACTTGCATTCCATTTTTAATCATGCGATCTAATTGATCCTCTGTAATCATTCTTGAACCTGCACATGGAATAAAGACTTCTGCATTTAAATCCCAAATACGTTCGTTCATTTCATCATAAGAAATCATATTTGGATGATTCAATTGATTTCCGTCTTTGGTCAAGAATAATTCACGAATTTCTTCAAATGAAAATCCGTTTTCATTAATTAATCCACCAACACGGTCAATAATTCCCACAATTAATGCTCCTTGTTGCGCTAAATAATACGCACCAGCTGAACCAACATTACCCCATCCTTGAACAATTACTTTTTTACCTTTAACGCTACCGCCCCAAATATCGTAATAATGCTTTATCGATTCTGCAACTCCATAGCCGGTAATCATATCGGCTACAACATACTTATTTGCTACTTTAGGAGAATAATCTTCATCTTCGATTACTTTTAATACTCCTTGACGCAATTGTCCTATTCGGTGAATTTTCTGAGCTTCTCTAGGTTGAAAGTGTCCGTTAAAAACACCTTCTTGAGGGTGCCAAACACCGCAATCTTCCGTAATTGGAATAACCTCGTGAATTTCATCAACATTTAAATCACCACCAGTTCCGTAATAATGTTTTAATAAAGGTGTTACAGCAGCGTACCAACGTCGCAAAACGTCTTTTTTTCTTGGGTCTTTTGGATCGAAATTTATTCCCGATTTAGCTCCTCCAATTGCAGGACCTGCTACAGTAAATTTAACCTCCATGGTTTTTGCTAGAGATTCAACTTCACGCTTATCCAATCCAACTCTCATTCTAGTCCCTCCACCTGCGGCACCTCCACGTAATGAATTGATTACAACCCATCCTTCAGCGTCAGTTTCTGAGTCTTTCCATTCAAAAACTATTTCTGGACGTTTGTTTTCAAATTTTTCTAATAAATCTTTCATTAGATAGTACTGTAAATTTTTTTCTACAAGTGAACAAAGTTAATAAAGTATTTTAACCGTCAATAAGACCAAAAGACTTTTCAAGATTAATTATTAACACTCTTTTTTTACTAATTTGGAAGATGGAGTATACCTCCAATTGTATCTTTTTTAGCGCCCGTAACTGTACTGATGCTATTCGGTGTATTTTGAAGGTATAATGCTCCTAAAAAAGCAAATATCAATGCTTCTTTATAATCAATTAGTTGATCGTCTGGAATGTGGATTGTGCCGTTGTAGTGCGATTTGATTCGATCAATTAGGAATTTGTTTTTTGCGCCACCGCCTGTAATGAAAACTGATTTTGCATTATTGTTATTTAAATCCTTGGATATTTCATTTGCTATATGTTCAACAAGTGTTCGGATGGCGTCGTTTGGATTAATCTGATCATTGATTTGAGTCATGAAGTCAGACTCTAGCCATTCTGTACCAAGAGATTTCGGTCCTTTTTGATTGTAGTAGGGAATCTTACCTAATTGATCAAAAAGTTCTTGTATAAAATTTCCATTCCTACCCAATTCACCATTCAAGTCAAATTCATAGCCTAGTTTTTCAGCAAAATGGTTTAAAGGTAGATTCCCTGGACAAATATCATAAGCTCTAGTAATTTTTCCTGGGTAACACACATTAGCGAACCCTCCAATATTCAGTAGGGCGTCTGCATTATTCATGAAAAGCAATTTGTCACCAATTGGCACCAATGGTGCGCCTTGTCCTCCAGCTACGATGTCTTTTTGACGAAAATCATTTATAACTTTTATTCCTGTTTGATACGCTAAAGTTTGACCACATCCAATTTGATATGTGAATCCTTTTTCCGGTTGATGAAAAATTGTATGTCCATGTGAGCAAATTGCATCAATTTCAATTGTTTTTAGTTGATTGTGCTTTATGAATTGGTTTACCTGAGTTGAGTAAAAAGATCCGAGTTCTTTGTCAAGAATTAACAACTCAATAGCTGAAAGTTGTTTTGATCGTTTCAACTTTTCAAGGAGAAGTTCGTTGTATTTAACTGTGGCTGAGCATTCTATTTTAAAAGTCCATTCGTTATCGATAGAATATACGAATCGCATATTTACGATATCAAGTCCATCCATCGATGTTCCTGACATTAATCCGATTAAATTGTATGAACTCATTATAAATTAAAGGTAAAAAATTAAATTAAAGCATTAAATTTGCAACCTGCAATAAATATAAAAACTAAAATCCTTATACATATGAAATTTGATTTATCAGAAGAACATTTAGCTGTTAGAGATGCTGCTAGAGATTTTGCTCAAAATGTTTTGAAACCTGGTGTTATCGAAAGAGATGAAGCACAACGTTTTCCAGTTGAAGAAATGAAGCAACTGGGTGAGCTTGGCTTTTTAGGGATGATGGTTGATCCAAAATATGGTGGTTCAGGAATGGATACCTTATCGTATGCTTTGGCAATTGAAGAAATTTCTAAAGTTGATGCATCTGCTTCAGTTTGTTTATCTGTAAATAACTCACTAGTGTGTTGGGGGTTAGAGAAATATGGAACAGAAGAGCAAAAACAAAAATATTTGATTCCACTAGCCAAAGGAGAAAAAATTGGAGCATTCTGTCTCTCTGAACCGGAAGCAGGTTCTGACGCTACATCTCAGCGCACAACGGCAATTGATATGGGAGATCATTACTTAATGAATGGGACTAAAAACTGGATAACAAACGGTTCAACAGCTTCTGTTTATTTGGTAATAGCTCAAACAAATGTAGAGGCTGGACACAAAGGCATTAATGCATTCATCATTGAACGTGGTATGGATGGATTTATCGTTGGTGCTAAAGAAAATAAATTGGGAATTAGAGGGAGTGATACGCACACATTATTATTTAATGACGTAAAAGTCCCAAAAGAGAATAGAATAGGTGAAGATGGATTTGGGTTTACGTTTGCTATGAAAGTACTTTCCGGCGGTCGAATTGGTATCGCTTCACAAGCTTTAGGAATTGCAGGAGGTGCGTATGAGTTGGCGTTGGCTTATTCTAAAGAGAGAAAAGCCTTTGGTAAAGAAATTAACCAACACCAGGCAATTGCATTTAAATTGGCAGATATGGCGACAGATATAGAAGCTGCGAAAATGCTTGTATATAGATCGGCAATTGATAAAGACATGGGGCGCAATTACGACCAATCTGGAGCGATGGCTAAATTATATGCATCTCGCATTGCTATGAAACATACCGTTGAAGCTGTGCAGATTCACGGTGGATATGGCTTTGTTAAAGAATACCATGTAGAGCGATTAATGCGTGATGCCAAAATCACACAGATTTATGAAGGTACTTCTGAAATTCAACAAATCGTAATTTCAAGAAATATTTTGAAAGATTAATAAAAAAGATCAAAAGTGAAAGGGAAGCTAATGCTTCCCTTTTTTTATAAAACGTCCTCTAAAATCTCCAAGCCAATACTTCTTGAGCCTTTAAGCAGTATCAAGCTATCTTTAATTGGGGATTCAAGCAAATGATTTTTAATCGCCTTATTATTCGGGAAGTTTAAAATGACTGATTGTGAATTAAATTGGGCAAATTCACTTCCGACAGTAAATCCTTGCAAATTGAGTGATTCAACCAATTCAATTATTTTGGCATGTTCAACTTTCGAATCGCTGCCGAGTTCTTTCATATCGCCAATAATAAAATATTTATTTTTTGTGTCAATTATGGCAAAACTATCCAAAGCCGATTTCATACTTGTCGGATTGGCATTGTAGCAATCAAGAATAAGGGTGTTGCTATTTGTTTTTTTGACTTGTGAGCGATTATTGGTCGGTGTATATTCTTGAATTGCCTCAGAGATTTTTTCTGGCTCAACACCAAATTCTACTCCGAAAGCAGCAGCAGCCAAATAATTGTAGAAATTGTACTTGCCTACCATCTGTGTGTGCAAGATAGGGGAAGAGTAGTTTTCTGTCTGCCAGGTCATTTCCACAAAAGGAGATAAATTGGTTAATTCGCCGGAAACTTTAGCATCACCTGATGTTCCGTATGATACTGTCGAAATTGATTTTGGTAAATTTGCTAAAAGGATTTCATCATCCGTATTGACAATTATTTTGCCTTTATTTTTCTCAACAGATTCATACATCTCTCTTTTAGTACGAATTACACCTTCAAAGTTTATAAAACCTTCTAAATGCGCTTTTCCAATGTTGGTAATAATTCCAAAATTAGGTTCTGCAATTGCACAAAGCTCTTCTATGTCTTTGAATTTGTTAGCTCCCATTTCAATGATTGCTATTTCATGTTCTTTTGTTAATCTAAGTAGGGTAAAGGGTACGCCTAAATGATTGTTCAAATTGCCTTGCGTCGCCAGAACGTTGTATTTTTTTGAAAGTACTGAATTGATTAACTCCTTTGAAGTTGTTTTACCATTACTGCCCGTAATGCCAATTACTGGAATAGAGAATTGTCGTCTATGGTAGTTGGCTAAATCTTGTAAAAATTGGACACTGTCTTGGACCAAGGTCATCGCTTTATTAGGATTGAAGAATTCAGGATTGTCGACTATTACATGAGTCGCGCCTTCGTTCAAAGCTTTTTCTGAAAAAGTGTTTCCATCAAAGTTTTCACCTTTTATACAAACAAATAATGAGTTTTGTTCAATGGAACGCGTATCTGTGCATATTCCGGTTGAATTCAAAAATAAATCGTAAAGCTTTTTTTCCATAGTGTAAAAATAAAAAAAGCCTATTCGAATTAACGAATAGGCTTAGTATAATTTTTAATCGAAATTATTTTTTCTTTTTCTTTTGTCTACCGTAGTTGTGTCCAGTTGGAGAACCAACTCTATCCATCGCACAACGGAATCCAATCGCATCAGTTGATTTGTCTTCGTCTAAATAACGACGGTTAGAAGCAACCAACCAATAAGCTCTGTCTTTCCATGAACCACCTTTATAGACTCTTGATTTGTCAGAGATAAGTGTTGTCGGCCATGAAGTTCTGTCTTCTCCACCTGGTTTCACTTGAACTCCATCTAAACCATATTGTTCATGTTGATCTTGGTACATAACTAAACTTGCATCACGCGTTGCTTGGTTAATGTTGTTTTTACGATCATCATTGTCATAGAAGATAGAACTTTCGATATCACCATCAAGGTAATCGATGTAGTCATCTTTTCTATAGTTCAATCGACCAATATTTTCTTCTTCTGTTACATTTCTATATTTCAATTTACCAGGAGTGTCAATAATGAAATCATTGAATCCATCACGTAACATAGAGATAATCTCGAACGCATATTCTTCTCCGTCTGGACCAGTTCTGATTTCATCAGCAAAGATTCCATCAAACAATTGATCTTGAACAAGAGTAGAAGACTCTAAATCGTATTTGTCATTTTTGTATTTGATCGCTAAATCTAATACTTCATTGATTTTACGTAACAATCCTAATTCGATTGAATCTTTTACTTTTCCATGCGATACATAAAATGGATCTGGCGCATAACCTCTTTTAGAAGGATTTCTTGACTCAACATTTTTAGCCAATCCAACTGGTATAATTGTATCATTTGGATCGTGTTTGTCAGCAGATACTCTTTGGTAACGAATTCTTTCGAACTCATTTAAGTATTCTTTCATTCCGTGAACATCATACTGAACTTGCGCATTTTTTAAATCAATGCTTCCTTCGTTGTTCAATAATTTAGTTTTGAATACGTTTCCTCTAAATGGACGGAATTCATCGTATTCCTCACTTGTAAGTGGACGATATACATCAAGTACCCACTCAGATACGTTTCCAGCCATGTGGTATAAACCGTAATCATTTGGCCAATAAGACTCAACAGGTGCAGTTACATCGGCTCCATCATTCAAGTGTCCAGCAACCCCCATGTAATCTCCACGTCCTCTAACAAAGTTAGCGCGAATTTGACCTGTAAATTGTGCTTCATCTTGACGAACCCAGTGTCCATCCCAAGGATATAATCTTCTTTCATCGATGTTTTCAGTACCAGCTTGTAAGTTTCCAATTAAACCAGACGCTGCAAACTCCCATTCAGCTTCAGTTGGTAGACGATAGTGAGGCAATAAGATACCATCTTCCATTCGAACAATACGTGTTCCTAATCTTTTTCCATCTAAGTTCGATGGATTTAAATCTTGAACGTTACGAACTAAACCTTCTTCGTATTGACCAGCATAGTATGCATCTGTATTAAAAGTAGCTTCATCTCTTTGATCAATATTAAATGCTAAAATTCCTTCTCTAATTAAGATGTACTCATTTACACGATCAGTTCTCCATTTACAAAAGTCATTTGCTTGCAACCAAGACACACCAACAACTGGGTAATCTCTATATGCAGGGTGACGCAAGTAATAGTCAACATATTTCTCGTTAAAACCTAATTTAGATCTCCAAACTAAAGTATCTGGCAATGCGTTTTTGTAAACCATTGGATAACTCTCGTTATATGCACGAGAAACCCAGTACAAGTACTCCAACCAGTGAAAATTCGTAACTTCAGTTTGATCCATATAGAAAGAAGAGACAGTAACTCTTGCTGCTCTATTGTTCCAGTCATGCATTACATCTTGCTCAGCACGTCCCATTGTAAATGTACCGCCTTCAATCAAAAGAAGTCCTGGTCCAGTCTCCTGGTCAACAAATGGAACTTTTTGGAATCCTCCTTGCTCTGGATTGTTATAATCCCAACCTGTAGTATTGGAAGCCTCGTTTGCACATGATGCAACTACGAATATTCCTGCTATCGCAACAGCTACTGTTTTGAAAAATCGCATATTATTTGTTTTCGTTTTCATTACTTTTAAATCAAATTTCAATAGTACAACGTTACCGTTATTGTTTGGTTACAAAAATTAAAATGATGGACACGAGATTGTTTTAAACGTACTCGGTTTGTCCTTGCAATTA
>CAJXRM010000093.1 GCA_913059205.1 uncultured Flavobacteriales bacterium | reverse complement strand
CACTGCTGCCTCCCGTAGGAGTCTGGTCCGTGTCTCAGTACCAGTGTGGGGGATCACCCTCTCAGGCCCCCTACCCATCGTCGCCATGGTAAGCCGTTACCTTACCATCTAGCTAATGGGACGCATGCCCATCCTGTACCGTAACCTTTAAATTAAAAACCATGCGATCTCTAATTACTATGGAGTATTAATCCGAATTTCTTCGGGCTATCCTCCAGTACAGGGTAGGTTGCATACGCGTTACGCACCCGTGCGCCGGTCGCCACCAAAAAAGCAAGCTTTCTCGTGCTGCCCCTCGACTTGCATGTGTTAGGCCTGCCGCTAGCGTTCATCCTGAGCCAGGATCAAACTCTCCGTTGTATAAAACTTTGAATTCTGTTGTGGCTCATTTGTATAAGTTCCTTAAATCTTACACTGTTTCCTTATTTCTCAATCTTTCAAAGAACTCTTATGTTCTATATTACTAAACAAATAGTAATCTAAATTTTTTATCTCAAAACTCTTTTCGTTTAAAGAGCTTTACTACCGTTTGCCATTTCAGAAACTGTCGTTTCTTCTTGATTCGGGAGCGCAAAGATAACTACTTATTTTATCTCCGCAAGTTTTAATCAAATAAAAAGTGATTATTTTTTCAACCTTTCTATCAAACCCTCTTTTCGTTCAAAGCGGGGTGCAAAGGTAATCACTCTTTTTATATTAACAAGCTTTTATTAAAAACTTTTTAATCTTTTTTTTCTTGTCAATCATTTACACTTATCGTTCTAAGCGGGGGCAAAGGTACACCCTCTTTTTACTTTAACAAGCCTTTTTTTAATCTTTTTTTTAAAATTTATTTCTATCCAACTTAAAACGCTGATAACAAATTCTATACAAAATGAAAAAATTATACATTTCCGTTTGTCCTTAACTTACTTAATAGTTTCAATTTGGTTAAATCTGGCACAGAATGATTTTTAACCGCAGATGCAATTGACGTTGTAGTTAAATCCTCTCCCTTTGAACCAATAACAATCTTTGATTTCCCTGCCAATAATTGGTCAACTGCAAAAACTCCCATCTTAGTTGCAAGCAATCGATCGAAGGCAGATGGTCTCCCTCCGCGTTGAATGTGCCCCAAAATAGATGAACGCAATGAATACCCTTCCATTAATGGTTCTACCTTTTTCATGATTTCAATTGCTCCTCCAGCGTCGTCACCTTCCGCTACAATTACAATCGATCCGCGTTTACCTTTGTTTTGCTCCTTTAAATCCTTAGCTAAAGCACCAATATCAGTAAGTTCCTCTGGAATTAAAACAGATTCGGCACCAGACGACAAGGCGGAATTCAGGGCAATAAACCCCGCATTTCTTCCCATAACCTCAACAAAAAAGATTCTATGGTGACTGCTCGCAGTATCTCTGATCTTATCAATTGCATCGATAACTGTATTCAAAGCTGTATCATAGCCAATGGAATGATCCGTTCCAGAAATATCATTATCAATCGTACCAGGAATTCCGATTACAGGAATATTCATTTCAATCGATAAAATATTCGCCCCGGCAAAGGTTCCGTCTCCTCCGATACATATCAATGCATCAATTTGATTTGACTTTAAATTACTAATCGCTTTCAATCTTCCTTCAGCAGTTCTAAATTCTTCGCTTCTGGCTGTTCCAAGTATCGTTCCGCCTAGTTGAATTATATTGTCAACATCCGAAAAATTTAATTCAATGCTTCTATTTTCAATCATACCTTGATAACCATCGTAATAGCCGACAGGTACCACACCAATATTTAAACAGTACTTAGTTATTGCACGAATACATGCATTCATTCCTGGAGCATCCCCTCCAGAAGTTATCAAACCGATTCTCTTCATACTATAAAAGTAATCAAGAAATTATTACAATATTTATGGAAAACTAATTATTCAAGCATCTTATCAAATATATGTTTAAGAGAAAACGTCATAACTACTCATCTTATAGTGATGAAGAATTATTGATTCGGTATAAAAACAACCCGATCAACGATGTTTTGGGCGAATACTATATAAGGTATGGACACTTGGCCTTTGGAGTTGCATTAAAGTATTTGAAGAATCAGGTTGAAGCTGAAGACCTGGTGATGACGGTATTTGAAAATTTGCCCAAAAAACTAATCAATCATTCAATTCATAATTTCAAAAGTTGGTTATATAGTGTTGTGAAAAATGAATGTTTGATGAGGCTTCGAAAAAAAGAATATTCAACTTCGGGAATTGAAAATGAACTAGAATCAATAAATGAGTTGGAAACTATTTTACTGCGTGAAGAACAATTGGTTTTACTCGAAAAAAAAATAGAAGAACTAAATGAAGAACAACGTATTTGTATTCGCTTATTTTATATTGAACGGAAATCATATCAGGAAATTTCATCAACTATAAAATTGGAAGTAAAAAAAGTAAAAAGCGCAATTCAAAATGGAAAGCGAAATTTAAAAATCAAACTAGAAGGGCATCATGAGTTCAAATCGACTATATAAATTATTTGCATCGAGTCATCTTGAAAGGAAAGATGTGGAGACATACGTCACAACAGATGATGCGGTAGTAAAAAACACTATCGAGCAAAAAGCTATGTCCTCATCCTTCGATAATGATGCTTTTGAGGGCTGGGAAGAAAACGGATTCAATACCAAAATGATGCATAAATTAGACTCGAAATTTATGCCAAAAGCGAAAATCAATTATTTAAAGACAATTTCATTAACCATAATTACACTTACGGTAATTTCGCTTCTTTTTGTTTACAACCTCAATCAATCTAAAACGCATTCTGAGAATAAAACCAAGCCAACGGAAACTGCTTCAACAATGGCCGTGGATGAATCTGACATTATGCTTCCTCAATTAATAGAGGAAATGAAAGAAGCTCCTATTCAAAAACAAATAAAGTTGACAAAAATCAAATCTGATTTTGCCGAAATGAAAGTGCTTGAGCAGGAAATCAAAAATGAGAATGAAATTAACACCCTGCCGATCAATAAAGTAAAGCAAGAAAAAGAAAAGTCAATCATTACTTCACGGAAAATGGCGAAAGAAATCTATTTGAATGATTTGAAATTAATAGATTACGATTCGTATCGCACCGATCCAATTGTGAAAACGAAACAAATAATTCTATCAGGTACGCCAGCTAATTTGGAGTCAGAAGAATCAGAAGACATCGAGGCATCTTGGAAAACAGTGGAAATTCCCTATAACGAATTTATTGACAAAACACTACGAATATTAAATGGTGGAAATTACAAAAAAGCACTTACTCGATTTGAAACAATTCTAAAAACATATCCCGATGATATTAACTCTTTATTTTATACCGGGTTTTGTTTATATAATCTTGCTGAATATGAAGCGTCAATTTCAAATTTCCAAAAGTGCTTACATGGAAAGTTCAGTAATTTTGATGAAGAAGCTGAATGGATGACGGCTCAGGCTTATCTATTAAGTGGAAATAAAGACAAAGCAAATATTGTTTTTAAATCAATTGCTTCAAAAAACGGTTATTACGCAAAACAAGCAAAAGTCAAAATTTCACAATAAATTCAAGTTTCTTGTACCAAGAAGAGGATTTTTTACGTTATTGAGATATAAATTATATTCTCCAATGCGTAGACACGTAAAATTGTACTCTATTTTCCTCGTACTTTTCCTACTTGTTAGTGCAACAAAAAATCCGGTTGCTAACCAGCAACGGGACTTTACCATTTTCAAAGACGTTTTAATTGAAAAGCAAGGAACGCTTAATTTGAACAATTCAATAGACAGCATCAATTTATTTTTGAAATATGTTGAGTTCAAATTTACCAAAGAACAAAGTGTTTTAGATCAATACAAATTATACAGTGCGGCTTTATCAATGATACATTGTGGTCATACCCAAATTCATCCAAACAACGCGGTATTATTTCAATGGTTAACTGTTCGAAAATCGATGCCTTTCGATGTTTATTTTGTTGGTAAACATTTAATGGTTAATGAACTTTTATCGGAAGATTTATCATTGATTCAAGAAGGAAAACCAGCCAATGAAAGAACAAAAACGATAAAAGCCGGGTCTGAGATATTAACTATTGATTATAAAACGATTCCTGAAATTATGAATGAAATAGCGCCATTTCTATCTTCTGACGAAAATGGAATTGATTTCAAATACTTCCAAGCCGGTCAAATGTTTGACTTTTATCGACACATAAGTTCTCCGTTTACGAAAGACTCAATTCATGTAAGTTATGTTTACAAAAACGACACAAACGAGTTGTATTTCATGCCAGGAGCTGCACCTGTAAGAACAATAAACCTGCGATCCAAAACGAACGCTGAACGATTTGAGAAAGAAGAATCTAGTATGGGAACTTTTTCAATTGTGCGCGGAAGAGGTTATTTCCGGTTTCATTCCTTTAAGGAATCATACGGGAAAAAATACAACGAATTCTTGCGAAAATCATTTGAAAAAATAAAGTCAAAGAAAATCGATGAGATTATTATTGACTTGCGCGGTAACACTGGAGGAGCCATGCAATATGAAATCATGGCTTATTTCCTTGAAAACGGAACCGATCTTGGAAAGTATGTTGTTCAAAAACCCAAAAAAGCATTCGAAAGTAGGCACTTTAAAAAAATGACCCCCGATTATATTAAGCACCGTAAATCGACTAAAACGCAAAAACGATTGCAGCGTAAAGACCGATTTGATAACGGTTCCACTCTCGTAGAAAACTCCAATGATGAATTGCGTTATACAGGAAAAATCGTAGTTATTACTGATGAAGGGACTTTTTCTTCTGCAGCTATGTTAGCTTGTCATTTAAAAACTTTATGCAAGGCTAAAATTATGGGTCGACCAGCAGGTGGAAGTTTCTATAAAGGAAACGCAGGCACATTAAAGTTACATTTACCATATTCTAAATTCAACATTTTTATTAATCCCAACACCTTTCATTCACATTTGAAGCCATCCAAGGACTCTCAGTTAATTAAACAACCTGATATTTTCATTGACACCAAAATTACTGACATAAAAAAACGGGATGAATTTTACTTAAAAACGGCGATCCGGGCATTTAATGAGAAATAATTTTGTAGATTAGTAACCACCTAATCTAACATCTTATGTGTATTAAATATTTATTTTTCGTTCCTGTTTTGCTTCTCATTGGGGCATGTGCGTCTGAACCTCTTCCGGTAAAAGAAACAGTTAAAATAGAATACGTCGAAAACGAAATACCCCCCGTTGATGATTTTAATTACGACACCTTGAAAGGAATGTACATAGGCGATTTCGGTGGGAGTGAAATTCGAATTATTTTGAATTATGTAAGTGGAAAAAACGTAATCGGCTACAATATCCACAAAGGTTTACAACGAAACATTAATGGTAAATTGCGTCGAAACGGTGACAGCATTGTAATGTCACTTCCAGAACCAGGTGATCACAAATTTGATGGAGTTTTTGAATTAACTTTCCTAGGATTAGATAAAAATCCTAGAGCAAATTGGGTGTCGAACAGCGGAAAAATACCTGCCAAAAACTTTAATCTGAAGAAATTAGAAGCTCCAAAAGACAAAAAGGAAGGAATTAATATTTCCAATTTTACGGAATACTTTGGTTATGTTTATGATACTTTAGGAAATTACACCTTTGAACCTGATGGACTTTGTATTTATGAGTATTACCCAAAAACGGATGAAAAAAATCGTGTTGAACAATTGAAAGAAATTAAGGGAAACTGGTCCTTGGTTGATCAAACAGTCACGATCGATTGGCAAAAAAACACCTTATTTCCACCTGAAAAAATGGTATTTCAAATAATGAAAGATGAGTATGAAGAGTACATGTTAAAAGGAAAGGATCGTAGTTTATTCTATTATTACTATTAATGAAACAGTTGTTTCAAGGCATTGCAAATGTAACGTCGTTTGTAATTATTGCTTATACATCCTATTTACTCATTTTACTTTCACTACCGTACGTCCATTTCATTCGGGATATAGAATTTCTGGAAACGAAGCAGTTGATTTATCACATCAAAATTTGGCGATATAGTTTCTATACGCATGTTTTCTTTAGTCCTATTGTTATAATAAGTGGGTTATTTCAATTCAACCGATGGATTATAGCTCATCGACCAAAATTTCATCGTATTCTAGGCTACATCTATATTAGTACCGTATTATTAATTTCTGCTCCATCAGCATTGGTAATGGCATTTTATGCGAATGGTGGACGAATTGCACAAATTAGTTTCGTGACTTTAACACTTTGTTGGATACTTTGTACATGGATAGCTTTAAGGAAAGCCAAAAAGGGTGACTATACTTCTCATGTCAAATGGACATTGCGCAGTTATGCTTTAACATTATCAGCAGTTACTTTGCGATTTTATGCTTATCTGTTCGATGTCTTTAATGTAAACATCCCTCCGAGAGAAACTTACATTTTGGTTTCTTATCTAAGCTGGATACCGAATTTAATACTTGTTCAACTGTTGATTCGTTGCAAGTATGTTGAGTATTTGTTGAAGGCTAGAACAAAGACTTAAAGAGTCAGGAGTCAAGACTTAGTCGATTGAAGCATTCTAATAATTTCGAAATATCGAATCAAGCTTACTACTTTATTAAACCAAGCTCAATAATCATTTCTTCACACTAAGAAAATGCCATTCCCGAAAGCAAGCAGAAGAGCAAAGAAAATAATCTAACCATAGAATTTAAGCCGCTTTTTTTGCTGCTCCTTCAACAATCTTACCCGTTTTGGAAATGGTAATTGTTTTTTTGTCTATAAGGTTCTTTTTGACGATAGGATTATCATAATAGCCGTACTCATCAGCATCTTTTTTGTAAATTGGTTCATATCGACTTACTTCGATAACTCCGCCTTTCAATAATTTAGATTCTTTAATTTCTTGTCCCAATGAAGTTCTACCTGAAATTTCCTTTTTATCGATCAATTTACCTTCATGAGTAAATGTTGCCAAGCGGTAAGTCAAAGGAGCCAAATCTCCCATATATTCATCACGTACTATGTACACGACCGCAACGTAGTTGTCAGTCTCGTATGGCTGTATGTAATGGTAAAACATTTTACTTACTTCTCGAGAAAATTCTTCATCTCGCATTTCAGAAATGTATTTCTCATATTCGTACGAGATTGTACCTAATTGTTCCAATTCTTCCCATTCAATGTTTGATTTAAGTGCAACTGGAAATTGAGTTTTAGAAAATTGCTTTTTGAATTGTAGCCAGAACAAATTCTCTGCATCTGACATTCCACGCATTCCCTTTTTAACCGCCTGTTTGAAATAATACGTATTTCGTAATTCTTCCAAATCCGAGTCTTTATTAATATGATCTAAATTATTGTATCCGGCTTGAATAGAATATTCCAAGTATTTCCCTGCTAACTCAGTTTCTTCTTGCAAGGAATATAAGCAAGCTTTGTTGTAGAGTATTTTAGAAAACGGTTCGTAATCCAACTGTTCTGCTAATCCGAAAGAAAGCAAGGCTTGATCGTACTTTTTCTTATCCATATAGACATTTCCAAGTTCAAAATACGCTTTTGCAGTAGGTTCCTTTAGTATTGACTGTCTTAAATAATAGTCTGCACTATCCAAGTTTTTTTCATTTCGAAAAGAATTCAATCCTTTCAAGAAGAAATTATTTGATTCTTTTATAAACTTCTCTTCATTCTTTAAAAATGCCAAAATCTTATTGCCAGAAAAAATATCGTTTTCAGAAATTTCTATTGGCCTCAATTTAGTCTCAATATTCGTTTTGCTTTCTGGAGCTGGATCTCCACAAGAAACTAGTACGATTAATCCGAGTGTAACTATTGAAATGAATTTAAGATTTTGCATATATTAGTTTTATTTAAAATTAAGGATAAGTTCCTATAATTCAAATAATAATCATAAAAATATAGAGCTACTTTGCCATTCTTCTCAATAACGGATTTGGTCGATAACGATCTTCACCATATTCAGCAAATAATGCTTCCAATTGTCCCAGTACGTTTTTCAAACCAATCTCTTCAGCCCAAACCAATAATCCTTTCGGGTAATTAACCCCTTTCGTCATTGCTTTATCCACGTCTTCAGCACTTGCCACTTGCATAAAAACAGCGTCAAAGGCTTCGTTGATTAACATTACCAAAATTCGATCTAAGATTTGTTTTCCAACCACCTCATCTTTTGTCGGCTCTGGTTTGATGACTCCTTCTGCGTAATCAAAGTACCCTCTCCCCGATTTCCTTCCTAAAAATCCGGCTTCAGAATGACGGCGTTGCGTAAACGATGGTTTGAAACGTGGATCGTAATAAAAGGCTGCAAAAACAGACTCAGTTACTGCGTAATTCACGTCATTACCGATGTAATCCATTAACGTAAACGGTCCCATTTTAAAACCTCCCAACTCGGTCATTGCCCAATCAATCGTAGCGAAATCTGCAATTCCTTCTTCGTAAATACGCAATGCTTCTCCGTAAAATGGTCGAGCAACTCGGTTCACAATAAATCCAGGCGTATCTTTACACAAAACAGTTACCTTTCCCCAACTGTCAATTAACGATTTTGCCGAAGTCAATGTTTCTTGCGACGTTTGAACGGCAGGAATAATTTCAACCAACGGCATTAATGGCGCAGGATTAAAGAAATGAATTCCAATAACGCGTGACGGGTTTTTCAAAGCCGATCCAATTGAGGCAATTGATAAGGAAGAAGTATTACTTGCCAGAATACAATCATTTGCTACAATCGATTCTAGGTTTGCAAAAACGGCGTGTTTCACTTCCAATTTCTCAACAATCGCTTCGATAACAATTTTACTTCCTTTAAAATCTTTGGAGTCTGTAGAATAGGTGATCCTTCCTTGAATGTTAATTTTATCATCATCGGAAACAACTCCTTTTTCGACCAAACGAGCCAGTATTTTGTCCAAATTGTTCTCTGCCTTGGTCAACATATCCTGATTCAAATCAACTAAAACAACTTCGCATCCATTTTGTGATGCCACCTGCGCAATTCCTGCACCCATCGTTCCTGCTCCTAATACTCCTACTTTCATTTTATTGACTTTAAGACATCAAGACGAAAGATTTTAAGACTTAATCTATTCGCTTGTATCTAATTATACCTTACTATTATTTTATAACTGAATTAAAGAAATTAAAAAATCAAGAAAAAAACCTACTCCATAAAAGAAATCAAGTCTTAACGTCTTAATATCTTAACGTCTTAATATCCCATTTTACTCTCCCCTAAATACTGGAACTCTCTTTTCCAAAAATGCTTCTACACCTTCATTGAAGTCATATGTCGAACCAGCTTCAGTTTGTAATTTTTCTTCTATTTCCAATTGATCTTCTAGCGAATTGAACAAGGATTGATTCACAGCTTTTTTTGTCAATCCCAAACCTCTAGTTGGCATCGTTGCAATTTTTTGGGCGAACTGATAAACAAATTCTTCGAATTCATCATCCTCAACAGATTTGTATATCATATTCATTTTTTCCGCTTCTTCAGATGTGACTTTATCAGCTGTCATCATCAAAGCCAATGCCTTTTGAGTCCCAATAATTCGAGGCAAGAAAAATGTTCCGCCTGAATCTGGAATTAGACCAATTTTTGAAAATGCCTGAATAAAACTAGCAGAACTTTTAGCAATTGTAATATCGCATGCAAGCGCAATATTCGCCCCAGCACCTGCTGCAACGCCATTCACTGAGGCAATTACTGGTTTCTCAAGCTCTCGAATTTTTATAATTATAGGATTGTAATGCTCACGAACGATTGATTTCAACTCTGGTCCGTTTGGATCCGTAGCTTCCGCAAGATCTTGTCCTGCACAAAATGCTTTTCCTTCTCCAGTTATGATAACCGCTCGAACTGAACTGTCTGTTGCACATTTATCCAACTCATTTTGCAACGCAATTGCCATCGCTTTATTGAATGAATTGAAAACTTCTGGGCGATTCATTTTTAATTCCCGAACGCCGTTTTGATTTGACACAACTATTTCCATTGCAACTACTTTTTTTGACGAATTTACTTAATTAAAGAGAAAAATAGGCGATAATATATCAAGAATTCTTGCGTTAAGCGATAGTTTTCACACACTTTAAAATATTATTCATTAGGTTTGTTTTAATAACCAATAAATACATTTAATGGCTCATCTATTAAAAGAATGGAGTAAATCCAATTTGCTTTTTTTGACTTTGCTTCTAGTATTTCTTGGATTTTCATATGATTCTATTTTAGACAAACCTCCAACAGGTCAACATTTATGGAGGCAAACTGATTGTCTTTCAATTACTCAGCATTATGCGCAAGGCTCACCTTTTTTTGAGCCTGAAATGCACATTCAACTGGCCGATAACAATTCTTCTGGCAAGAGTGCCGGAGAATTTCCAATTCTCTATTATTTAATAGGAAAGATTTGGTCAATTTTCGGACAAGAGATAATTATATATCGATTAATCTATTTAGTAATATTGTTTTTTGGTGTATTCGCATTGTTCAAAACACTTCAGATGATTTTAAAGAATCAATTCTGGAGTATAGCATTAGCGTTTTTAATCATTTCTTCTCCAACCTACATATTTTACAGTGTAAGTTTTTTGACTGATGGACCAGCCTACTCCTTTACATTAATTGCACTTTATTTTCTAACAAAATACAGCACTTTATCGCAAAGAAAACATTTCTATTGTGCTATTTTATTCTTCTCTCTTGCTGGTCTAATCAAGGTGTCTAGTTTAATTGCATTTGCCTTTATTGGTTTTATTTATTTTATCGAATTTTTCCCCGTTAAAACTCTCGGAGGACGTAAACTCTTTCGAAATAGAAAATTCGAGAGTCTTCTTTTCATATGTGTTCCGATAATAATTTTTAGTTGGTATTCCTACGCTCATTACTACAATAACATACATCATTTTAAATATACTTTTAATAATATATTCCCTTTATGGTTAATGGACAGTGCAGAACTTAAAACGGTTCTTGATCAAATAACTCATTTTTCCTCATATATATTCTTTTCTCGTCCAACACTTTATTTGGTTTTATTCATCTGTATCTACAATCTTTTTTGCATTCGAAAAACAAACATATTTGTGTATTCCGCCAACTTAATTGTTTTACTTGGTTCCTTCATTTATTTTGTTCTATGGGCACCGCTTATGGGAGTTCACGATTATTATTACAACGCAATTCTTATTCTCATTCCAGCTATAATTCTCCCTTTTATTTGGCATTTAAAAAACAATCACACCAAAATATTTAACAATTCTATTTTAAAAATACTTTTTTCAATATTTGTTATTTACAACCTCATCTATTGTATATCGTCTGTCTCTTGTACACATCTGACGCTGCCGACGATCTACTCT
>CAJXRM010000092.1 GCA_913059205.1 uncultured Flavobacteriales bacterium | reverse complement strand
TGCCTGTCTCGTGGGCTCGGAGATGTGTATAAGAGACAGGTAATTATCTAAGATACTAATTTTGTTTGTGTCAACACCAAATCCCGCACCAATATCTTTCATTGTGTTCATAACAATCATATTTAGATGCTTTGACTTCAATTTAGCTTTTGCGTTTTCCTCCAAATTTTCCGTTTCCAATGCGAAACCAATTAAAGTTTGCCTCTCATTTTTATTTTCTCCTGCCCATTTCAGTACATCGGGATTCTTTACCAATTCAATGGTCATAACATCTTCCGATTTCTTAATTTTCTCTGGAGATTTTTCTTTCGGACGGTAATCTGCCACTGCGGCAGAAAAAACGCCAATTTCTGCTTCGTTCCAATACTTTTGAACATTAGCGAGCAATTCGTTTGCAGATTTAATTGGAATAAGTTCTAAATTCTTATGTTGAAGCTCCAATTTAGTTGGACCAGTAATCAGTGTGACGTGCGCTCCTTGGTTCAAAAATGCTTCAGCAATAGCGTATCCCATTTTTCCACTGGAATGATTTCCAATAAACCGGACAGGATCTATCTCTTCATATGTTGGACCAGCGGTAATAAGTACGTTTTTTCCTTCAAAGTCATTTTTAAGCGAACTATAATTATTCAACAGAACTTGGAAAATTGTTTCTGGTTCTGCCATTCTTCCTTCCCCTTCTAAACCACTTGCTAATTGTCCAGATTCAGCTGGAATTAGCTGAACACCATCGGATTCAATTTGTTTTAAATTTCGAAGTACAGTTGGATGAGCGTACATATCCAAATCCATTGCTGGAGCGACGATTGTTTTTGTTTTCATGGAAAGGTAAGTTGCCAATAATAAATTGTCACAACTTCCTGTTGCCATTTTGCTCAAAGTGTTTGCCGTGAGTGGTGCGATAAGAAATACATCCGCCCACAAACCGTATTCTACATGATTGTTCCATGTACCATCGCTTTTATTCCAAAATTCAATTCCAACTGGATTTTCAGAAAGGGTTGCGACGACGAGCGGACTTATAAAATCACAAGAGGCAGGAGTCATTATACATTTGACTTCTGCCTCATTCTTTTTTAATAAACGAATTAGGAATGCGATCTTATACGCAGCGATTCCCCCGGTTATTCCAAGAAGGATTCGTTTCCCTCGCATTTTAATTTATTTTCCTTCTCCCGGAACCTCTGGGTTACGCGAGTAAATTTTATCTTCCAAAAGCTCTTGCATTGCCATGGCAACAGGCTTTGGTAATCTTTCGTAAAAACGAGAGATTTCAATTTGTTCTCTATTTTCAAAAATTTCTTCCAAGTTATCAGTTGTAGAAGCGAATTCTTGTAATTTTTGAGTCAATTCTTCTTTCAATTCAACACTTAATTGATTTGATCGTTTTGACATCATTACGATTGATTCGTAAATATTTGAAGTGTTTGCCTCCATTTTAACAGTATCACGAGTGATTGTTGTTTTTTCGGCAGTGCTGTTCTTAAAATTCATACTATTTATTACTTATCGTTAACTGATCTTTTTCCTTATACAATACATCCATATACCCAGCAAGCGAATTTCGGTAATCCGATTCTGGAAATAGTTCTACAAAAGTACGATATCTTTCAAAAGTATCTTCAATTCTTTCCATTTTTTTACTATCAACACTGTTTTTAGAAAGTAAATAAGAATTTTTCACTAAGATGTAATGGATTTCTTCAAGGTATTCGGATTTAGGGTAATCCGAAATAAAAGTCAATCCAGAACTCACAGCAGCATGGAACTGCTCTGTTTTGGCGTACATTTTAACAATTGTATAGTCTTTATACATAAGCTTTGTACGCATCTGATCAATAATCAAATTACAGGTGTCTAACAAGGATGTCTCAGGATAACGGTCAATAAACTGTTGCAAATTATTAATTGCGATTTCTGTTTCTGTTTGATCTAAGGAATATTCTGGAGATTTTTCAACTGAACATAAAGCACTTAAAAACATTGCCTCTTCTGCTTTAGGACTGATTGGAAATCGTTGAGCAAACTGTCCCATATAGTATTCAGCCATTACATAATCTTCGTTAATAAAGTAAGCTTTACCTATTCTAAAATAGGAAACTTCACCTTCTCCAGACTTTGGAATTCTCTGATAAACTTGTTCATATAAAGTTACTGAACGTAATTCTTCACCTTTGTCATACAGCTCATTTGCCATTTGAAACTTTTCATCGTAATTGTCAGATTTAACAACGCGGTTATATCCATTGCAGCTCACAAGAACGAATGAAACGAGAAATAATGTAAATATGATGCTGTTTTTCATTGATATAAAAGTAAAACAATTAGCTAGACAAAGGCGCTAACTGAATAAATAATTAACGCACTCGTAAGTTCTTTCCTATTTGCAACACGGTAGTCGGTCGAATTCCATTTAATTGACATATTTTGGAAACTGTCGTTCTATTTCTACCAGCAATTGCTCCTAGTGTATCGCCAGAGCGAACTCTGTAATATGTTCCACCTGAGGAAGATTTTGAAGCGACTGTGTTCGAAGACGAAGAATGTGAACCTGGTCTAAATAACGATTTCGTAACTAAAAGATTTTCATCGATAACGGTTTGCGTTTCGTAATCAATAATTTTTTCCGAATCAATTGGAATATCATAAAAACGAACTTCAAAATGCAAATGCGAACCATAAGAATGTCCTGTATTCCCTCCAAGTCCTATTGTCTCGCCTGCTTCAACTAATTGATTTGGCACAACTAACAATTTACTCAAGTGAGCATAAAACGTTTCTAAACCGTTGTAATGTCTGATTACAACTAAATTTCCAAATCCACCATCATTGTACTGAGAGTAACGAACTTTACCTCCCCATGCAGCGCGAACTGCATCACCTGTATTTAAATCGATATCTGTTCCATTGTGATTTCTTCCGTGTCTCCATCCATAATGAGACGTTATAATACCATCAGCAGGTTTTACGAATTTATCTGGTAAATCAGCTCCTTCCAAGCACATCCAGATTGTATCAGTAAGTTTATTTTGATCATTACTGTAACCAGAAGTATAGCATTGGTCGTGATCCCACGTCTGAATAAACCCGATATCTTTATTTAAAACAACCTCTTCATGAAGACGCCTGTTCATTACACCATCAAAATTTACATCTTGAATAAATTCCCATGTCCGGTTTACATAAACAACCATTGTACCTTCCTTAATATCAAGCGTATCTAGAACTTTTTGTGAAAAAGATGAAAAGCTTAAAACAATAAAAAAAAGTGTAATTAATTTGTACATGCCAGTATTTCTCAATAGGATTTGCTTTCTAAGCGCGTAAAGATACAATTTTGATATTAATCTTTTCGCACATCCATTACTAAAATATTATAAAACAAATCTTCATTTGGTTTGACAATATCAAGATAACCCTTGTTACCATAAGCTTCAGAAGCTGGCACAAGCACAAACATCCTGTCCGATTTTTTAGCATTAATTAACGCTTTTTTCAAGCCTGGAACCAGTCCGCTATCTTCCAGTCTCATTTTAAACGGCTCATTCAAACGATATGTATTTACATAAAACGCTTTTGTCGGTGTCGAAGTCATACAATGAAACTCAATCTCCTTTCCTTCATCAAACTTCATTTTATTATTTAAATTTTCTTCAAAGACCCACACTTTATTTCCATCCACCGAGCGAGTTGGTGTTTTTCTTTTTAGAATTTTAATCTTCAAAATATTATCGGCATTTGGTGGAATTAGCCCTTCAATTCCTTTGCTTCCTCTCGCCAAGTCACTCGGAATGATGATTTCAGCAAAATCACCTACTTTCAACTCACGCAGCGCAATATCCCAGCCTTTCGTTTGCATATTAAATCCAACCATAAATGGCATGCTTTCCATTTTTAACAAGTGATTTCCATCAACAACAGTTCTATCTTTTAAAAGCACTTTATAATCAATTTCGACAAGTTCGCCATCTTTTATTTTATCACCAGAACCGTGTTCAAACCATCGAATAACAATTCCATTGTCCATTTTTTTCTCATCGGCAACCGCATGTTCTTGATCCAAGTCACTTCGTTCATATGATTGTTCTTTCTCCGGCTTTTCGGCTGTTTCAATTTTTTCTTTCTTCACTCCGCTTGTATCACATGACACAGTAAACAAAGTCAAACCAATACATGCAAAAACTAATTCTTTCATATTTGAATTCCTGTTAAGTAAATATCTATCACTAATGTTGTTAAAGGCGGTATTTTATCTCGATCACCTAGTAATCCATGACCTAAATGACTTGGAATAATCAACTTAGCTCTGTCACCTATTGTCATTTTTTTAATACCTTCTTGCACCCCCGATTCAATTTCACTTCGATCAACTTTAAAGTTTTCATATTCATCGTCTTCCGTTTTGTAGCACAATGTTCCATCTAACATCGTAATTTCATATTCAATCCGCGCTGTATTCCCGGGCATGGGTGAATAAGAAGTATCAATATCACCGTGTTCGTAAATATAATATTGTAATCCACTTCCGGTTTTCGTCATTTTCCAATCCTTATGCATTTCAAGAAACAGCTTGATGTCAATTTCTTCCTGAATTGTAATTTCTTTGCTTAAATCTATGGAGTACTCATTCGACCAATTAATTTCTGGTTTTTTCTCTTCTTCCTCTGAGCACGATACACTAATTAGCACCATTAACAGTAATAAATTGAATAATCGCATATTAAAAGTATTTTGGAACCAATGATTTGAATTTTTCAATTGTTTCTTCTAAACTAACAAAAGATGCTCCTCCTGCTGCATTTTTATGTCCACCTCCATTGAAATTGTCAGCTGAAAGCTGATTCACAGCAATATCTCCTTTGGATCTAAATGAAATTTTAACCATATCATCTCCTTCCACGAAAAATGCCGCTACTTTTATCCCTTCTATTGCCAAAGCGACATTCACCAAGCCTTCGGTATCACCTTTAATGTAATGAAAGCGCTCTTTTTCTTTATTTGTGACTGAAATTATTGCTATTCCATATTGCTCTACTATCTCCAAACGTTCCGCAATAATATATGAACGTAATCTTAACTGATCTAAACGGTTGTTATCAAATGTCTTTTCATGAATATCCGATTGTTTAACACCTGATTTCAATAAAAGTGCGAGTAGTTCATGTGTTCTTGAAGTTACAGATGAAAAACGGAAAGAACCTGTATCGGTCATAATTCCTAAATACAACGGATTTCCTATGGAAGCGTTTATTAAATCGCTGTTTCCTGAAGCCACGATCAACTCAACAATTAACTGTGAAGTAGAACAAACACTAGGATCTGAAATAGCCACATCCACAAAATCATCAGGATTTAAGTGATGATCAATCATTATTTTTTTTCCTGATGCTGCGGTAAACAATTCCCCCATTTCATTTCCCAAGCGGCCAGCACCATTATAATCTAGGGCAAATAGCACATCTGCTGCTTCCAAATGCTCTTTCACATCAGCAGGATTATTTTCAAAATCGATAATTGTGTCATTCTCTTTTACCCAATCAATAAAATTAGGACAAGGATCTGGGTGACAAACAACAGCATTGTATCCTAAAGCTTGAACGAAGCGCAGCAACCCCAAAGAACTACCAACAGAATCTCCATCAGGGGATTTATGACTCGTGATAACAATTCTCTTTGCGTTTTTTATTGTTTCTATAATGCTTTTTGCTTCTCTCATCCAGTAATCAATCGTTCTGTTTCTAGTTCAATTCTATTTTTTAATCCGTCAGACACAGGATATAACGGCATGCGCAAAGTTGGTTTCATTATTCCTTGTTTTGCCAGCGCAACTTTCACTCCGCCAGGATTGCCTTCCTCAAATAACATTTTCGTCACAGAAAACAAATCGTAGTGATTTTTTCTAGCGGCAGCTATATCTCCATTCATAGCATCGTGTACCATATCTGAAAATTTCTTTGGAAAAGCATTCGCTACAACCGAAATAACTCCGACAACACCTGTTGTAATTAAAGGCATTGTAATCGCGTCATCTCCCGACAACACTCCAAAACCTTCAGGAGCCTTCATGACAATTTCCATAATTTGCTCCATACTTCCTGAAGCTTCCTTCATTGCTACGATATTATCAATCTCTGCCAATGCCAACGTTGTCTCAGGAAGTACGTTTGAACCTGTTCGTCCAGGTACATTATATAAAATAATTGGCAAATCAGTACAACTTGCGATATACTTGTAATGTTCTATAATTCCTCTTTGAGTTGGTTTGTTATAATATGGGGAAACGGAAAGAATCCCGTCAATTCCATTTGGCAAAGCTTTTAACAACTTTCCTACTTCAATAGTATTGTTACCTCCAACTCCAAAAACAATTTTTAATTGACCATTGTTCTCTTCTTGAACAGCCTTCAGTACTTCAAATTTCTCTTCCTTCGATAATACCGGTGATTCTCCAGTAGTACCTTGAACCACAAGAAAATCTGTTCCACTGTCAATTTGATAACGCACGAGTTTTTTCAATGCTGCAAAATCGACTGTTAAATCCTCATTGAATGGCGTCACTAACGCTACTCCCGAACCTGTGAATGGATTGTTCATATTGTTTTTTCTAAAGTTTGTTTTGCAAAATTAACTAAATGTGTGTTACCGCCGCTGTTTGTGTTTATATAAACGCTACAGTCATTCATTTGTGAATTAATTCCAATTGCAATCTTTTTATTAATTCTTGAAATATGTTTTGACAGTGACTTTGAAAAGTCACCCACATAGAACAAAGCATCAAATGCACGTGGAATTACCTTCTTGAAATTTTCATTTTTTATTTTACCGAGTAAACCAAACTCCTTTGTATTTACAAAGGTAACGGAACTGATTACTGGCAACAGGTCTTTCTCTTTCTTTGTTGCCACAACCGCGATAATCTCACAATCGTTTATGTTCAAGCCTGCTTCTTTTATCGCATCACGAAAACTTTTCACGTCTTCTACATTTGTGAAATGAACCACAAAAAGCGCTTGTTTTATTTGACTCCAAATTGAATTCATTCTAATTGTTTAGGAGTTCAATAAATTCATCTTCAGTAAGTATCCTAACACCTAAGTCAGTCGCTTTTTGAAGTTTTGCGGGCCCCATTTTGTCTCCTGCTACAACAAACGTAGTTTTAGCTGAGATGGACCCAACATTTTTACCGCCGTTTGAAACAATTACTTCTTTCAATTCATCTCTCGAAAACGCATTAAAAACACCGGAAACAACAAATGCCATTCCTTCAAACTTATTGGATGCCACTGCTTTTTCTTCGACTTCAAATTGCAGTCCTTTATCTTTTAAACGATTAATCAATTCAATGCTTTTCGGATCTTCGAAATAGGCAATTATTGACATTGCGATTTTATCTCCAATTTCATCAATAGCAATCAAACCGTCGAAGTTCGACTGCATAATTGCGTCAATATTTTTCAATGCAAATGCTAGCTTTTTTGCTACAGTTTCACCCACGAAACGAATTCCCAATCCAAACAATACTCGCTCGAAAGGAATTACTTTTGAAGCTTCTACTCCTGCGATCAAATTATTTGCAGATTTGTCTGCCATACGTTCCAATTCAACAACCTGATGAAAGGTTAAATCATATAAATCGGCACAATTACGCACCAATCCCTTCTCAAAAAGCGCATCAACAGTCTCGGCTCCCAGTCCATCTATATTCATTGCCTTGCGACTTATAAAATGTTCCAATTTCCCTTTCATTTGAGTAGGGCAACCTGTTTCATTTGGGCAATAATGTTGCGCTTCTCCTTCCGTTCGCACTAATTCTGTTGCACATTCTGGACAAGTTGAAATAAACTCTATCTTTCGTGCATTCGATTGACGTTCAGCGAGATTTACACCAACAATTTTCGGAATGATTTCTCCACCTTTCTCTACGTATACAGAGTCGAGCAAGTGTAAATCTAGTTTTTCAATTTGATCTGCATTGTGTAAAGAGGCGCGTTTTACTGTCGTCCCCCCCAATTGAACTGGTTTTAAATTCGCTACAGGAGTGATTGCTCCCGTTCTTCCAACTTGGTATTGAACGCTTTCTAAAATCGTTTCAACGCGTTCTGCTTTGAATTTGTACGCTATTGCCCAACGAGGAGATTTAGCCGTAAAACCAAGTTCTTCTTGCAAATAATAATCGTTCACCTTTATAACGATACCATCTATTTCGAAAGGTAAGTTTTTTCGTTCTTCGTTCCAATAGTGAATAAACTCCATAACACCTTCCAAGGAATCTACTTTTTCAATATAGCGGTTTTCGTTTTTCGGAATTTTAAATCCCCAATCGGCTACTTTTTCAACCATTTCGTAGTGCCCAGGTCGAATGTTTCCGGTTCCATAAACACCATATAGAAAACAATCTAATCCACGTTCTGCAACAACCTTAGAATCTTGCATTTTCAACGTGCCAGAGGCCGTGTTTCTTGGGTTCGCAAACTCAGCCTCGCCATCTTCTCTTCGCTGATTGTTTAAGGCTAAAAAGTTCTTTAACGGAAAAAATATCTCTCCGCGGATTTCAAAGTCCGCTGGAAAATCGCCATTTAACGACAAAGGAATCGTACGAATCGTCTTTACGTTATTCGTTACATTTTCTCCTTGGGTTCCATCTCCACGCGTTACAGCTTGCGTCAATTTTCCATCAACATATTGAATTCCAATGGCAACACCATCATATTTTAGCTCACAAACATATTCTATTTTTCCTTCGACCAATTTTGCAATTCGATTAAACCAATCACTAATATCCTCTTCAGAATACGTATTCGATAGGGACATCATGGGATAACGGTGCTTAACCGATTCAAATTTCTTCGTAATATCTCCTCCTACTCGTTTAGTTGGTGAATTTTCTGAAGCGAATTCAGGAAACTGAATCTCCAATTTTTGAAGTTTTTCCAATAACATATCGAAGTCATAATCAGAAATTTCTGGTTGACTTTCTACATAATACAAATAATTGTGACGATTTAACTCCTCGCTAAGACGCGTAATTTCTTCGAGTGCTTCATTTTGATTCATAGCTTGAAATTACATTTTGTGCACGCATCATTCTCGCTTTTCCTTGTAAATCTTTCCTCAATTCAATGTTAACAAACCCTTGCTCAAGCAACAGGGCGTTCATTTCTTCGCTATATTGTTCATGAATCTCAAAATACAAATAGCCGTTTTTCTTAAGGTATTTCCTCGCGTTTTCAGCGAGTTTAATGTAAAAAATCAGCGGATCATGATCTTCTACAAACAAAGCCATATGCGGTTCAAATCCAAGCACATTCTGGGACATTAAATCTTTATCTTTATTCGGGATATAAGGAGGATTTGAAACCCAAAGATCGAAACCATTCTCTTCAAAGGAAGAATATGCTTCATCCTTTAAAACATCTATCTTTAATGGAACTACATCTAAACTTGTTTTCTGACAGTTTTCTTCGATCAAGGCAATTGCATCTGCAGAAAGTTCGGCAGCAATAATTTCTGAATTCGGTAAATTCGATTTCAACGCCAATGCGATGCAGCCCGAACCAGCGCATAAATCAACAATTTTTACAACAGTGTTCTTTTCTATAGAATCTAAAATCCAATCAACCAATTCTTCGGTTTCCGGACGAGGAATTAATGCTCGAGCATCACAATTCAATTCCAATCCATAAAACTCTACATCGCCTATAATGTACTGAAACGGTTCATTTTTCAACAAACGTTTCATCGCGAAATTAAAAAACAATAAATCCGATTCAGAAAGTAAATCATTCAATGAATTAATGTAGTCCACACTATTAATACCCAGTCGTTTAATCGCTAAATACTTGAGCATTAGATTAATTTCACTTTCGGTATAAATAGATGATAATTTTGAGTGATAATACGATTTAATATCACTCAAGCGATTGGATTGAACAAACATGAACTATTGCGACTTGTTTTTAAAATAATGCGTGTACCCAAATCCAAAAACAAGGAACTGCGTGGTCTTCCCATACTTACTAGGATCAAATCCACTATCTGACGGAAAACCTAAAGTTTGAGGTGAAACTGGAAACGTTTCTATGCAATATCCAATGTGTAATCGATAAGAGTTTTGCTCATCTGCAGAAAGAATAAATCCCAATGTAGGTTCAATTAAAACAGCTCCAATTTCGCGTGGATTTTCTCCGAGCGTTTTGTTTAAATCAGTATTCACATAATTCAACGAATAACCTGCACGAACTCCTAAGTCCATGGCAAATCGTTCAGTAATAAATTTGTCCCAACCAATTTTTAAATATGCTGCCCCCGTATGAATAGAACCATCGTTCGCTTCAGGAACTGAGAATTCATTAATGTTAAACAACGAATAACGTATTCCCAAACCGAAATTAAGATGAAATGGAAGGCTGTATTGCCCATAAATATTGGCACAAACCAGGCCCTGCATATAACTATTGAAAGGCTTACTTCTCAACGTCACTGGCAGGCCTATATCTACATTAAATGTATATTTTGGAATAATTTCCTGTGCATTTGTTGAAGAAACAAATAAGATGATGACTGCTATGTGGATTAAACGTTTCATGTAGATTGATAACGCTAAGCTACCAAATAAATTTTAAATGATTGGTGGAAATAAATGATTCAAAGTCACATGGCCTGTACGAGAATCAAGAACCACCTAGTTCTAAAGAAAAATAACCTTAATTTTTGTTAACACTTTCGATATTGATAGTATTACTATTATATTTGTCTTCGAAAACTATTAATTATGATTGTAATACATTCTAATATCGCATCAAAGATCAACGAAAAAGTCTACAAAAAAGACCCTCTAACCAGTGATCTTGGGAAGAAAATTCTTTCTGGTACGATAGAATTAATGAGTGAAATTGGTTTCGAGGATTTCACTTTTAAAAAGTTATCCGATTCTATTGCAAGTACTGAAGCTTCAATTTACAGGTATTTTGAAAATAAACACAATCTATTAACGTACCTCACAATGTGGTATTGGAGTTGGCTACAGCACAAATGTGCTATTAAAACAATCAATATTGAATCTTCAGAAAAGAGGTTAGAAAACGTAATCATAGCTTTGACTGAACCTGTATTGTTGGATGAACAATTTGATTACATCAACGAGGTAAAACTTCATTTAATAGTAATTACCGAATCTTCTAAAGTTTATCATTGCAAAAAAGTAGACAGAGACAACAAGGAAGGTTTCTTCCTTACATACAAGGAATTAGTGGAAGCTGTCGCATCAATTATTTTAGAAATAGACAAGGATTATCAATATCCGCATATGCTTGTTTCAACAATAATAGAAGGCGCTCATCATCAAAGGTTTTTTGCTGAACATTTGCCAAGGTTAACCGACACTCATGAGGGAGTTGATTCAGTCACCCTCTTTTTTGTCCAACTTATCAAAAGTGAATTAAAGATTGATTAACAAATAAAATTACAATTTTGAAACAAACACAATTAACACCGGTTCAGCGTTTTTGGCTAATGCTAAAACCTGATACTGTCTCTTATACACATCTCCGAGCCCACGAGACAGGCAGAAATCTC
>CAJXRM010000091.1 GCA_913059205.1 uncultured Flavobacteriales bacterium | reverse complement strand
TCTACACAGAGTAGATCGTCGGCAGCGTCAGATGTGTATAAGAGACAGATTTATGTTTATTTAATTTCCTTTAAAACCGCTTGATTATTATGGTGTTTTAGCCTTTCTTTGTACTCAAATTAATTCATTTTTTTATTTATTAAAATAGAAAGCAACTTATTAATGGCTTACACGTCTAACAAACGAATAACATTTAAAACATTTAGCAAAATGCTTAAAAAATCTTACATACTACTCCTAATCGCCTTTGTAGGTTTAAATTTCACTAAAACAAATGCTCAAATTTGTTTAGGAGAAGACCTCACTGTTTGCGTTGGAACACCTGTTACAATCACGAACTGTGGATTACCAGGAGGTGGTGGAGCTTCAACTGCGGTAATATTAACAAACCCTAGTCAAGTCAATTTAAGTGATGATAGTTGGTCTGGTCTAGTCAATATTGGTTTCAACTTCAGTATTTATAATAATACGTATTCACAATGTGTAATTGGTTCAAATGGTTTGCTTTCATTTAATGCTGCTAACGCGAACGGATATTGTGCATGGGCATTGGGCGGTGTTGGTACATTACCGACAGGAGGATTTGCAACAGCATTTAACAGTGCAATGATTTGTATGTCTGATTTAAATCCGGGAGCCGGTGGAAATATTTATTACCAAACTCTTGGTACAGCACCAAATAGAAGGTTTGTAGTTTTATATGAAAACACGCCTACTTTTGGTACAACCGATTGTAATTATATGGCAACAATTTTGCACGAAACTTCGAATCAAATAGATTATCACATTGCTACCAAACAAATGGTTCCTACATGGAATGGTGGACTTGCCATTCAAGGAGCTGAGAACAATGGTGGTACTGTTGCGCATATTACTCCAGGTAGAAATAATTCTCAATGGACAGCTTTTCAAGATGCTAAACGAATGACTCCAACAGCTCCGGGAAATACGGGAGCATATACAATTAGTACAATTCCATATCAATTGGTTTTTAACTCAACTGCTAACCAAAATTGGGCGAATACATTGGGGCAAACTTTTCCTTATAATGCGGGAGTATTAAATATCCCTTCTGCTCAAGCTGGACCTGTTGGATACTTTCTAAGTGTGAATGGTAATGGATGTTCTGGAGCGATTGGTGCAGCATCCGACACTTCATGGGTAACTGGAGTATCATCAGCAGTGGGCGCAAGTTCAACTCCTGATATTTGTTCTTCTGGAGCCGGAACAGTAACCGCTACTCCTTTGGCAGGTTCACCGACATTTACGTTTTCTTGGCCAGCTTTAGGATCAAATGCGCAAACAGTAACAGGTGTATCAGGAGGGAACTATGTTGTAAATATGACAGATGGAATGGGTTGTACCTCATCAACTATCGTGAATGTAGGAGATACTCCAGCTACCTTCCAAGGTTCGTTCAACCAAGTGAGCTGTCCAGGAGGAAATGATGGAACTGCAACTGCACAAATGACTCCTATGTTAGGAAATTTAACGTACCAATGGGACGATCCAGCTGCTCAAACTACACAAACGGCTGTAGGTTTAACCGCTGGACAATATACATGTGTTGTAACCTCGGACATAGGCTGTCAAGGTAATGTTGTGGTTAATGTAACTGAAATACCGGGAATGATTGGAAATATTGTTACACACAGCGATGTTACGTGTAACAGTGGAAATGACGGTGTTCTTGAAGTAAACGTTACTCAAGGAACTGGTCCATATACGTATGTTTGGGATAACTCAACATCAACATCGAGTATAGCAAACGATTTAATGGTTGGACCGCACATGGTTACAGTAACAGATGATAACGGTTGTGTAATTGTTGTGAATGATGTTTTAACTGAACCAAATGCTTTAGCAATTACTTTTGTTACGCCAGACACTCAAATTTGTCCTGAAGACGATATTCTTCTATCCGTTACAGGAACTGGAGGATCATCAGCATACACTTTTACGTGGTTTGAAAATGGAACACAAATTGGAACTGGTACATCAATTACTGTTGACCCAACAACCACAAACACACAATATTGTGTTGAGCTTTCTGAAGCATGTGGTTCTCCTACAACGCAGGAATGTACTATGATTTACTTTCCTACGCCAATTCAACCTATGACTTTACCAGATGAGTTTGAAAAATGTGTTCCTGATACGTTTTTCTTCATGAACACATCTTCAAATGGGGATGAAATCGCAACGACCTATTGGGAGTTTGGAGATGATCCAACCCATAATCTAATTTCGAATGGAAAGGAAAGTGTTTCTCACTATTACGATGTAGTCGGTATTTATTCTATAACAATGGTTACCACATCAATTTATGGATGTGTATACACTGACACATTAAAGAACTTAATTGATGTTAAGCCAGTACCTGTTGCGAACTTCTCATTCTCTAGTAATCCTGCAACGTATTTCGAAACGAATGTTGTAATGCAAGATGCTTCATCGCATGATGTAATTTACTGGTCGTGGTACAGTCCTGGATCAATTCCAATGACTAGTAATACTGATAATGCTGCATTCACTTTCCCAGAAGGTGTAACTGGAAGCTACCCTGTAACATTAACTGTTGAAACAGCACTTGGTTGTACAGATACTATACAGTATATCATGACAGTAATTGAAGATATTCTTTTCTACGCGCCGAATGCATTCACGCCAGATGGAGATGAACACAATCAAACATGGAAACCAATTATTAATGGTATAGACATTTACAATTTTGAATTGTTAATATTCAATCGTTGGGGAGAAGTGATTTGGGAGAATCATGACCCAAGCCAAGGATGGGATGGAACGTATAATGGAAAACTTGTGCCAGCAGGATCTTATGCTTGGGTTGCCAAAGTGAAAAAACCACAAAATGATGGTAAGGAGACTTTTACTGGTAGCATTAACTTATTGAGATAAATAATTATCTAAAAGATAAAGGGTTTGCAGAAATGTGAACCCTTTTTTCATTTAGGTACCATTGTTGATTAAGTTCCCAAAATTGTTAGTATGTTTGAAAAAAATAAAATCATGAAAAAAATCACTTTATCTCTTGGAATAATTACAGCGGTTGCATTCGCTTCTTGCGATGTACTTGACGATGTTGCAAACTCAGCCGGCACAATCTTAAACGATGGATCTTCTACAAGTTCAGGTTTGACAAACGGCGAAGTGATTTCGGGATTGAAAGAAGCCCTTACTGTAGGTATCACTAATTCGGTTAACTTAACGTCGGTAACCGATGGATTTTTAGGAAACAGTGAAATCAAACTTCCTTTCCCACAAGACGCGATAAAAGTGAAGGAAAAAGCGATGGAATGGGGATTAGATGGTCAAGTTGAGAAATTTGAAACTACTTTAAATCGTGCAGCTGAAGAAGCAGCGAAAGAAGCGCTTCCAATTTTCAAGAATGCAATTGTAAACATGAGTATACAAGATGGATTTGCTATTTTGAATGGTGGAGATGGTTCGGCAACTCGCTTTTTAAATAACGCTACAAATGCGGCATTGGTTGACGCGTTTTCTCCAAAAGTAGAAGCGGCGATATCTAAAGTTAAATTAACAGATTACTGGAATCCTATTATTACTAAATACAATTCAGCTATGACGTTTACTGGAGGTGAAAAATTAAATCCAGATTTAAATAAATATGTAACAGAATTAGCAATTACTGGATTATTCAAAATGGTTGAAAAAGAGGAAAATAAGATTCGTAAAGACCCGGCGGCACGAGTTAATGAAATCTTACAAAAAGTTTTTGGAAGCATTGGGAAATAACCATTTCGTTTTAAAAAATGATGAAGCGTCGGGTTCACTGGCGCTTTTTTCGTTTTTAAAATTGTATTTTTACTTTAATCAAGATTAAAATTATGCAATACCCCGAAACAGAACTCGTCTTAAATAAATTTGGACAAGTGTATCATCTTGGATTATCACCAGAAAATATTTCCGATAAAATCATACTTGTTGGCGATCAAGACCGTGTTGATTTAGTTGCTTCATTTTTTGATACTCTTGAACATTCATCGCAACATCGCGAATTTGTTTCTAAAACGGGAGTGTATAAAGGAAAGCGAATTACCGCCCTTTCTACTGGAATTGGAACGGATAACATTGATATTACTATTAGCGAACTCGATGCACTCGTTAACATCGATCTTAATGAACGTTGTGATAAAAAATCAATAACGAAATTGACTATGGTTCGCATAGGGACTTGTGGTATTTTGCAACCAGAAGTACCAATTCATTCCTATATTCTTTCCTCCCATGCATATGGTTTAGATAACGTGGCGCACTTTTATGAAATTGACAAATCGAAGAGTGAACTTGAGTTAAACCACCAAATTTCTGAGCATTTGAATTTGCCAGATGGAATTAACACCTATACTGTTTCCGCATCTCAACAGTTGGTTCACAGTTTAGAATCAGATAAAACGGTAAAAGGAATAACTGTAACGAGCAGTGGTTTTTATGGACCACAAGGACGTTCACTTCGATTAAAAACGAAAACTGAAACGCTAAACGAACGACTGACTTCATTCAGACATGAAGAAGGACGAATTACCAATTTTGAAATGGAAAGCTCTGCTCTATTCGCTCTAGGAAAAGCTTTGGGACATGAATGTGCTACAATTTGTTTAGGAATTGCGAATCGACCAAACAAAGACTTTTCGAAGGATTATTCGAAGGATATGTTGAAGTTGATAGAGTATGTGTTAGAGCGTATTTGATTTATTACCGCAAAGACGCAAAGTAAAGAGAAACGTAAAGCTATTTACTTGATAGATGTTGAACCATTTTAAACTCTTTTATAACCTCCAATAGATTAACTGCCTTTTCGCGACTCACTTGCAATATTGTTTCAGAAAAACGTGATTCTTCGTCAAGTACATGTTTTTTTGTAGCTGAAAAGTGAACGGCGCTTGGTTTTACCTCTGATATGATTTTACGAATGTTATTTTGATTAATTCCTCCACCTGGCATTATTTCAATTCGACCATTTGCGTATTCGACCATCGATTTTAAGTTTTCCAATCCAAGTTCAACATTGGAACCCAATCCTGACGATAAAATTCTCTTAACTCCCAGATTAACCAATAAATCAATTGATTTTTCATATTCAAACGTATCGTCAAATGCTCGGTGAAAAGTAACGTCCATCACTCCTGCTTTTTCAACCATCAATTCTATTGACTTTTCATCTAACGTTCCATACTCGTTCAAAACACCAATTACAACTCCATGCGCACCCATATTTTTGCATTCCAAAATATCGCGCAACATGATTTCTTGCTCGTCTTGATTGTAACGAAATCCTCCGGGACGTGGGCGAATTAAAACATGCGTCTCCATTCCATAAGCCAAGGCATAATCGATTAAACCTGGAGAAGGCGTCATTCCACCTTGTTCTAAATTTTGACACAATTCAATCCGATCAAAATGCAGTTCTTTCGCCAATTGAATCGCTTCGATGGAAGCTGCACATAATTCTACTTTCATGAGTTCAATTATTTAATAATTATTTCGTCAATAAACGTCCAAGGTTGAAATCCTGCTCCTTCATTCCCTTTAGGAATCTCATCAATGGAAATTACCTTGAATTTTAGTCTTTTCGCTTTTACGGATAAATCAATCTTTTGATATTCTTCAGTGATAAAAACTTCTTTACTTTTTTTCCAAACACCGTTTTCATCTTCAACCAATAACACTATTGATTGTGGAAGGTAAATCCAAGATCCTTTTGCATCAAGGAATCCAACCGTAATTTCAGTAACGTTATTCTCTGGCAGGTCAACAATTATTTCAGTCTCTTTTTCATTAAATCCCAACCATTGATCGCCTTTCCACGGTCGTGCACCTACAACGCCATCTACCAAAGTTAAATCTCCATTAGTTGAATATTTTGGATGCGGTTTCGTAATTAATTGAACTGGCAAACCGAGGCCGCTGTGATTTTTGAATGTGTACTTAATTGGCTTTGGTAAAAAACTGCTTTTCAGATTTATACTATATCCTTCCTCCAATTGGAAAATTGTCCGCTGCGATTCATAGCTATTCCCTTCCAATTCACCAATTTGTAGGCCTATACCCATATCAAATCTGTTCGTCTCTTTCGTCAACTTTAGCTCTTCATTTCTTTTAGAAACAAACGTATATTCTACTCCATTTTCCGTTCTAGAAATTTTCAATTCTGGCAAATACACTGAACGCGAATAATTCACTTTCATCTTTTGCAATAACGGTTCTTGATAGGTTGAGAAAACCGCTAAAAAGTCGTTGTAATTGACCTTGTTTTTACTCCATAAATTTTGAATTAGCGCTAATGCCCGTGGATAGACCATGTATTCTACTTGTTCAAAATCTTCAATGTATTCTGTCCACAAATTTGCTTGTCCACCCAATATATATTTTTTGGCTATAGCAGTGATTTCTTTCGGAACAATTGAATAATTATACACTTTTTCCAAAGGCAGAAATCCACCAATCGCCAAGGGTTCATCGGCACTTCCGCTTTGGTAATAATCAAAATAGCAATATGTTGTTGGCGACATTACCACATTGTGTTTTTGATTGGCAGCTTCAATTCCACCTTCTTCTCCTCGCCAAGACATTACAGCCGCATTGGTCGATAATCCACCTTCCAAAATTTCATCCCAACCAATTATTTTCTTTCCTTTTGCCGTCAAATAGTCGTCCATTTGTTGAATGAAATAACTTTGCAATTCATGCGCATCTGCCAAGCCATTTTCACTTATCACCTTCTCACATTTCTCGCAGTGATTCCAGCGTTCTTTTGGAGCCTCGTCTCCACCAATATGAATATAATCTGCTGGAAATAGCTCAACAACCTCATCCAATACATTCTTCAGAAACTGAACTGTTTCAGGTTTCGAGCAAAAAATATCATCAAACACGCCCCACAATCCCGGAACTGGAAGAAATTGTTCTGTACACGAAAGTTCTGGATAAGCCGCAATTGCTGCTCGAGCATGACCTGGTAATTCAATTTCAGGAACAACAGTTACATATTTTTGTGCGGCGTATGCAACCACTTCTTTTATCTCTTCTTGGGTGTAGAATCCACCATATTTTTTCTTTTCATAAACCCGTGGACTTGCATTGTAATGCCCAACTAGTGTCGAATCGCGATATGCTCCAACTTCGGTTAAGCGCGGGTATTGTTTGATTTCGATTCGCCAACCTTGATCATCCGTCAAATGCCAATGAAACGTGTTGAATTTGTAGAATGCCATTAAATCGATGTAGCGTTTTACCTCGTCAACAGTAAAAAAATGACGCGCCACGTCCAAATGCAATCCACGCCATTGAAATTGAGGAGAATCTGAAATTTCGCACTTTTTCACAGTGACTACTCCCGCTTTTTCGTCAATCAATTGCATCAAACTCGCAATTGCATAAAATGCATCGGCATCTGTTTTGTAAGTGATGATAATCGTTTCGCCTACATGAATTTCATAAGAAGAATTAAGCTTTTCCGAACGCAAAAATTGAATTGTTGGTTTTTTCTTTACCGTAATCAATTCAATTGAAAACAAGTTGTTCAGTTGCTCCTTTAGAAAATCGCGATTGCCTTTAGAAAGACTTGTTGAAACAACTGAAATTTGTTTTTCCAAACTATGCTCACCTCCCACTTCTAGATAAGAAGACGGAGTTGGAATTATAGAACATTGGGCAATTACTTGTTGAGAAAATGCCGTGAGAATAAATCCAACTAAAAATCGAATAATCATTAAATGAAGATAAACATTTTATGTTCTATTCATTTCACTATTGGCAATAAATTACATATTACGTCTATACTGACCTCCGACTTCGAATAGTGCATTTGTAATTTCTCCAAGTGATGAATATTTGCATATTTCCATCAACTGTTCGAACATATTTTCGTTGTGAATTGCAGCGACTTGTACCTTCTTGATTCCTTCTGCCGTTTCCGTAGCATAGGAATTTTTTAATTCATTCAGCATTGCAATTTGGTACTGCTTCTCTTCCTCTGTTGCACGAATAACTTCCTTGGGAACAACCGTTGGAGATCCTTTTGAACTTAAGAATGTGTTTACTCCAATGATTGGGAATTCACCTGTATGTTTCAACGTTTCATAATACAACGATTCTTCTTGAATTTTAGAACGCTGATACATCGTTTCCATTGCACCAAGCACTCCTCCACGCTCCGTAATTCTGTCAAATTCAGTTAAAACAGCTTCTTCAACTAAATCAGTTAATTCTTCAATAATGAAAGAACCTTGCAATGGGTTTTCATTTTTTGCCAATCCTAACTCACGGTTAATGATTAACTGAATTGCCATTGCTCTACGAACAGATTCTTCTGTTGGCGTTGTAATTGCCTCGTCGTATGCATTAGTATGTAATGAATTACAGTTGTCGTAAATAGCGTAAAGCGCTTGTAATGTTGTACGAATATCGTTGAAATCAATTTCTTGGGCATGCAGTGAACGACCAGAGGTTTGAATGTGGTATTTCAACATTTGTGCTCTTGGATTCGCACCGTATTTCTTCGCTAAGGCTTTTGCCCAAATTCTACGTGCCACACGACCGATAACCGCGTATTCTGGATCAATTCCATTCGAGAAGAAGAACGATAAGTTTGGACCAAATGCATTGATGTCCATTCCACGGCTCAAGTAGTATTCTACATACGTGAATCCGTTCGCCAAAGTAAACGCCAATTGTGTAATTGGATTCGCTCCAGCTTCTGCGATATGGTAACCAGAAATTGAAACCGAATAGAAGTTACGCACTCCATTTTTAATAAAGTATTCTTGCACATCTCCCATTAGCCGTAGAGCGAACTCCGTAGAGAAAATACATGTGTTCTGTGCTTGATCTTCTTTTAAAATATCTGCTTGAACCGTTCCACGCACTTGAGTCAAAGTTACTTTTTTGATTTCTGCGTAAACGTTAGCAGGCAGAACTTGATCCCCAGTTACTCCCAACAACATCAAACCAAGTCCATCATTTCCTTCTGGCAATGCTCCTTGATAAGTTGGACGAACTGTTCCTTTATCTTTATACATCTTCGCGATTTTCGCTTCAACTTCTTTTTCTAATCCATTTTCTTTGATGTACTTCTCACAATTTTGATCAATTGCAGCGTTCATAAAGAAACCTAACAACATTGGTGCTGGACCATTGATTGTCATCGAAACAGAAGTCATCGGATGCGATAAATCGAATCCTGAATACAATTTTTTCGCATCGTCTAAACAGCAAATTGAAACACCTGCGTTTCCTATTTTACCGTAAATATCAGGACGTAAATCCGGATCATTTCCATAAAGCGTCACCGAATCGAATGCTGTTGACAAACGTTTCGCCGGCATTCCCAAACTCACGTAGTGGAAACGTTTGTTTGTACGTTCTGGTCCTCCTTCGCCCGCAAACATTCGCGTTGGATCTTCTCCCTCACGTTTAAACGGGAACAATCCTGAAGTATAAGGGAATTCTCCAGGCACATTTTCTTGCAATACCCATTTTAAAATATCTCCCCAACCAGTATATTTTGGAGTCGCTACTTTCGGTATTTGAGAATGTGACAAGGATTCTGTATGTGTTTTAAGAGTCAATTCTTTATCACGAACCTTGAATTTAAATTCAGGATTCTTGTACAATTGTTTCTTTGCTTCCCACTCTTCTAGAATTAACCAGTTTTTAGGGTCAAAGTTTAATTTCTCTTTTTCAAATGCCTCTTGCAAGCCCTTTACCAAGCGATCTTTATCCTCTAAATCCGAGTTTTTCATCGCTTCAATAGATGAATTCAGTCCCCACAAGGTATTCGCCACTTCTACTTGCTCATTCACCCATTTGTCAAACGCGCGGTTATTCTCCGAAATTTCTGACAAATAACGCGTTCTGTCTGGTGGTATAACGAAAATCTTTTCAGACATTTCTTCGGTAATCTTAAAAGTCGATTTAAGTGAAGTACCTGTTTTTTCCACCAATTTTTCCATGATTACCGAATACAATGTATTCATTCCTGGATCGTTGAATTGAGAAGCAATTGTTCCATGCACCGGCATTGAATCTACTTTCTCTTCCCACAAATTGTGGTTGCGTTGGTATTGCTTGCGGACATCTCTCAAGGCATCAAGCGCACCGCGTTTATCAAATTTATTTAAAGCAATCACGTCGGCAAAATCCAACATGTCGATTTTCTCCAATTGCGTTGCTGCACCATATTCTGGCGTCATCACGTACAATGACATATCAGAATGATCCAATATTTCTGTATCCGATTGACCAATTCCAGAAGTTTCTAGAATGATTAAATCAAATTCAGCTGCTTTTAACACATTGATTGCTTCCGCAACGTGTTTCGACAATGCCAAGTTCGATTGACGAGTAGCTAGTGAACGCATGTAAACGCGACTATTTTTGATCGAGTTCATACGAATTCTATCACCCAACAACGCTCCTCCAGTTTTACGTTTTGAAGGATCCACAGAAACCACTGCTATTTTTTTATCCGTAAAATCAATTAAGAAGCGACGCACCAATTCATCAACCAGCGATGATTTTCCAGCTCCGCCCGTTCCTGTTATTCCAAGAACTGGAACCTGAACAGCCTTCGCCATTTCATCCACTTTAGCAAGAACGTCTTTCGCCTCCTCCGCAAAATTTTCAGCTGCCGATATTATACGTGCGATAGCAGGAACGTTTTTCTCTTTAATCCGATTGATTTCACCGTTTAAGTTATTCCCAACAGGAAAATCACAACGTTTGATTAAATCGTTGATCATTCCTTGTAATCCCATTTCACGACCGTGATCTGGATGATAAATGCGTTCTATTCCGTACGCTTCTAACTCTTCAATTTCGGAAGGAAGAATAGTTCCACCACCTCCACCGAAGATTTTGATTTGTGGCGCTCCCTTTTCTTTCAACAAATCGTGCATGTACTTGAAGTACTCGTTGTGTCCACCTTGGTAAGAAGTCATTGCAATTGCTTGCGCATCTTCTTGAATGGCACAATCTACAACCTCTTCTACCGAGCGGTCGTGACCCAAATGAATTACCTCACAACCAGTTGATTGAATAATTCTACGCATGATATTGATGGCAGCATCGTGTCCATCGAACAATGAAGCAGCGGTAACAATTCGAACTTTATTGGTTGGTATATAAGGGAGAACTTTTTCCATACACTAATTTTTAGTTTGCTTTTTAGCTGTGCGAAAATAAGGTTTTTGTCGCAAAATAGGAAGGGATTTTTGTGATAAATGTTGGCGGGTGGAATGGGGTTCTGATATTGAGGAAAATTCATTGAAGCGGACAAATGAGAGCATAAACAAATTATTCAACCAACAACCGTTTACAAGTGGTTATTATCGGATAAAGTACAGTGATTTAATGCTTTTTTTGATTATTTTGGCTGCAACGAATATAAGTTGGCTAAACGCTATTGTCTTTAGCCAATTGTTAGCAAAAATAGTTTATGATAAATTTTAATGACACGTTTTTCATGGAGTTTACTCTCCAAGATGTTGATTCTGGAAAATCAAATGGTATTACCGTGGTTCAAAATGGAATTGCACTTCCCGACTCGAAACGTCGTACAGAACACCCTGAAATAGAATTATTTGACTCATATATTGATTTGTACAATCAAATAGATCACTGTTCATTCGATTGGCATTTAGACAATGATCAAAACACAAAAGACACATTAATTCAAATAGATTCTATCCAACGCTTAATAAATAAAGAAAAATACGAATTAGATGACATCCTGAGATATATTACGTGTGGAGGACTAAATATTCCTGGTTTCGATTCGGCATTTGATTTTACTAACAATAAAACCCTTGGATATTATCTAACAAGTCAAGAGCTGGGTATTGCCCCTCATTCATTCATACCCTGTCTCTTATACACATCTGACGCTGCCGACGATCTACTCTGTGTAG
>CAJXRM010000090.1 GCA_913059205.1 uncultured Flavobacteriales bacterium | reverse complement strand
CGAACCCACGACCCTCGGTACCACAAACCGATGCTCTAACCAACTGAGCTACAACCACCATTTTTTACATCAACAATTGCTTGTTTTTGTAATTGAAGCGCAAAGATATGCAAATCTTCAAATAATTTAATCTTCTGAGATTTTTTTTTTAAATTTAAATAATAATCTATTCAAGTTGAATGTATTATGATTTCAAAAAGTCACATAATAAATGAATTTCAGCTTCGTGTCTTCGATGAGTCGTACGCTAGAATTTATAAATGTCTCTCATTGTTATCAGAGAAACAGTTGTGGGAATCACCAAATTCAAACATACCGTCGATTGGTTCACTTCTTTTGCATTTGTCAGGAAATGCGCGACAATGGATACTTTCGGGATTAGGAGAAGCAATTGATAATCGAAATCGTGATGAAGAATTCCAAGTTCATAGGAACATTCGAAAATCTGATTTCATCTTTTTATTGGAGAATTTGAAAGTTCAACTCAATGCATGTATAAAGGATTTGAATGAAGATGTATTTGAAAAAAAATATGAAATTCAAGGATTCAATGTGACTGGATTTTCAGTATTTATTCATGTAATTGAGCACTTTTCATATCATACAGGTCAAATTACCACATTAACAAAATTCTTTACGAGTAAAGAAACGGGCTATTATGAAGATCTTAATTTAAATACACACAATCGTCTAAACTAAATTAAGCCTATAAAGTTCTGTTGATAAACAATGAAACGATTTAGTGTGAAGATAGGGAATCTCTATTATTTTTGTAGAAAATATTAAGTTGATGTTAAAGATTGGTGTTGTTGGTGCAGGACATTTAGGGAAGGTTCATATTCGATTGATTTTAGAATTGAAAGATCATTTTCAATTGGTTGGATTTTTCGATATAAATGAAGCCAATTCTGTTTTAGTTGAATCTACCTTTGGTAGTAAAAGCTTTGGTTCCTTTGACGACTTGTTGGAAGAAATTGATTGCCTAGTAATAGTTACTCCAACTCTTTCTCATTTCGATTGTGCTTCAAAAGCTTTAAGAAAGAGTAAGCACGTTTTTATTGAAAAGCCAATGACAGAAACGGTTGAAGAAGCAAAAGCATTGATTGATTTGGCTCACGAAGCAGGCGTTGTTGCTCAAGTTGGCCATGTTGAACGTTTCAATCCTGCGTTTCAGGCGGCATTGCCATACTTTAACAATCCAATGTTTATTGAATCTCATCGTCTTGCTCAATTCAATCCACGTGGCACGGATGTGTCGGTTATCCTAGATTTGATGATCCATGATCTAGATGCAATCTTAAGTGTTGTTAAATCGGGAATCAAAAGAATATCCGCCTCAGGAGTAGCAGTAGTTAGTGAAACTCCAGATATTGCAAATGCTCGAATTGAATTTGATAATGGTTGTGTCGCGAATCTTACTGCGAGCCGAATTTCAATGAAAAATATGCGAAAATCTCGTTTTTTTCAGAAGGACGCATATATAAGTGTTGATTTTCTGGAAAAAAACATGGAGGTTGTTCGTATGAAAGATTTAGATGGAGAGCCTGATCCGTTTGACATAATTTTTGACTTAGGTGAAGGCAAACCGATTAAAAAAATCTTGTTCGATAAACCTGAGATTGCTGAAACAAACGCAATCAAGGAGGAATTGATAAATTTTCACGATTCGATTGTAAAGGATTCAGTTCCAACGGTTTCATTTGAAGACGGTTATTCGGCTTTAGACGTAGCGCAAAGAATAATTGAAAAGTTAAAAGGAAACGCGCAGTTGACGCACAATATTTAATTGTTTTACTCGTTATATTTGTAACTAAATGCTGCATATGAAAAGTATATTTTCACTTTTGATAGTTTCTCTTATTTTAATGGGCTGTACAAAAAACAATCCTGATCCTTCTTGGATTGAAATTTCTAAATGGGATTTGCAAGAGAACTCAGCGGTAACACCAAATTCAATCAATGATCCAGGTGTTTTAACGAGTAATTTTTCCGATGCTTGGATTTATATGGATGGAGATTTAGTTGGGGTATTTGAGTTACCAGTTAAATTACCGATTATTAAAGACGGTTCACATTCGTTTAAAATTTACCCGGCCATTCACAACAACGGAATTTCCGCAACAAAGAAAATTTATCCTTTTGTTGAGCCGTATGAATTGATAGTGGATTTGGTTCAAAACGAAGTAACGACTATAACACCAGTCACGCGGTATTACTCAAACTTAAAATTTTGGATTTATGATTTTGAGGATTCAACTCCTATGATTGTTGATGGCCCAAGTTCATTGACTCAGATGCAAAAAATTTCCAGTTCTCCAATTTTAGATCCAGCGATAAACCAGGGTAGTTTTGGTAGAATAACATTAAATTCAACTAATAACTATTATATAGGTTCAACAATTGCCAATAATAGCGGGACACTTAATTTAAATTTGCCGAAAGGTAGAGAAGTGTATTTAGAAATTGATTACCACAATACCAATCAAATGACTACGGGTGTTTTGGCCATTAACAATGACGGAAGTGTAACAGATAATCCATATATCCGATTGAATTCTCAAGATCAGGATATTAAGTGGAAGAAAATTTATATTGATCTGCGAGAAATAGTTTCTGCATCAACGAATGCGAGCTATTTTGAATTTTCGTTTCAATCCTATTTAGATGCAGAAGAGTCAATTGGTGAAGTAAATATTGACAATATCAAAGCGGTTTACTTTTAATGAATTCTAGACTTCTCACTTTTTGTTTAATCGTTTTTGACTGGCTAGCGTCTTCTTTGGCATGGGGAGTTTTCTATTATATTCGAAAATTAAAAATTGAACAAACTGACTTCACGGTAAATTCAACATTCTACTTGGGAATAAGCATTATTCCATTGGTGTGGGTTTTTCTGTATATGCTTCAAGGAACATATCAAGATGTTCGAAGATTGCATCGTTTAAAAATTTTCAATCTTACATTTCTTGGAACTTTATTAGGAACCCTTTGTATCTTTTTTCTTTTCCTAATTGATGATGAAATAACAGGATATCGTCAATATTACTCGGCAATAGGACTTTTATTTCTCATTCAGTTTATCCTGGTGTTCATTCCTCGTTTGATTATTGTAAGCAACGTTGTCAAGAAAATTCACGATAGAAAAGCAGGATTTAAAACTTTATTAATAGGAGGGAGCGATAAAGCCGTTGATATTTATAACGAAATAAATGATTTACCAAAAGGGATTGGACATCAGTTCGTGGGCTTCATTAACTTGAATGGTGTAGATAAGCAGTTGTCAAATCAATTAGATTATTTAGGACATATTGATGATGTTGAACGAATTTTAAAGGAATACCAAATTGAAGAGGTGATTATTGCTTTAGAAAGTGTTGAGCACGACAGATTAAAAGCTATAATTTCTCGCGTTGATGGAGCAAATGTTCGGATAAAAATATTACCCGATATGTACGATATTCTGTCAGGTACAGTTGAAATGAGTAATATTTTTGGTGCGCTTTTAATTAATGTTTCTACTGATGTAATGCCAATATGGCAAATTACGATTAAAAGACTAATTGATGTGTTTGTATCATTAGTAGCAGTTGTTATTTTGACTCCTTTATATATCGTTCTTGCACTATTGGTTAAATTTTCCTCCCCAGGACCAATATTTTTTCTACAAGAACGAATCGGGAAAAACGGGAGTACATTTAACATCATTAAATTTAGAACAATGTACGTTGATTCTGAGAAAGATGGTCCGCAATTGTCCTCTTCCAATGATTGCAGAATAACGAAAATTGGACGATTCATGCGCAAATCTAGGCTGGATGAATTTCCACAATTTGTGAATGTTTTGAAAGGGGATATGTCGCTAGTAGGACCACGTCCAGAACGTCAATTTTATATAGATCAAATTGTACAAATAGAACCTCAATTCTTGGAGTTAACAAAGGTTAGACCAGGAATTACCTCATGGGGGCAGGTGAAGTACGGTTACGCTGAAAATGTTCAGCAGATGTTGGATAGAATGAAGTTTGACTTGCTTTATCTTAAAAATAGAAGTCTTTCCTTAGACTTTAAAATTATGCTCTACACTGTTCTGATAATTTTTAAAGGGAAGGGAAAATAAACTCATTTTATTTTAAATTCGAACATTTTAGTGTCTCCGATGAATCCCTGTAGTTCGTCACCAATTTGAACGGGTCCAACTCCTTTCGGTGTTCCAGTATAGATCAAATCTCCTTTTTTTAAAGTCATGAATCGTGATACATATGAGATAATTGCTTCAATTGAGAATAGCATGTCACTCGTATTGCCATTTTGAACTTCTATAGAGTTTTGTTTCATTGAAAAGTTGATTGAACTAAGTTCCAATTTCTCCTTCTTGATAAATTCATTTGAAATTGCGGCACTTCCTTCAAATGATTTGGCGATTTCCCATGGATGACCGTTTTCTTTGCATTTTTGCTGTAAGTCACGCGCAGTGAAGTCAACACCCAAACCAATTTCAGAATAGTATTTATGCGCAAATTTTTCAGCGATATTTTTACCAACGCGGTCAATTTTCACAACAATTTCGCATTCATAGTGAATATCATTGGAGAAATTAGGGTAAAAGAAGGGAGTTCCTGGTCGCAATAAAGAAACATCCGATTTCATGAAGAACATAGGTTCACTTGGCGCAGCGGCATTCATTTCCTTTGCATGATCTGCATAATTTCGTCCAATACAAATGATTTTCATGGCTATTTAAATTTATTTTTAAGCGCGTTCAATTTTTCTTGAATATCTTGTTCGCTTGAAACACCATTTTTCGCATCTTTAATTCGTTCCATTTCTTTTTTAAGGCATGACTTTGTATAAAGCGGAAAATCGGCATCCATCATCCAACCGTAATACCCAGGTTCACTAATTGAAACTTCCTCTACAGTTTTTCCTTTTTGTTTCCCAAAATTATAAACAACTTGATTTTTTGAATTAAGCGCTAAACGTCCTGCGAAATCAACGCGTTGCATATCTCCGTATTGAGAGAAATCTGCAAGAAACGCGACATCATTCGACAATTCACTGTATTTATTTATTTGGGCATCCAACACTTCCCAAGTTGCAGTGGCATCGGCCAAAGCGGAGTGTGCGTTTTCAAGATTCTTTCCACAATAGAATTTATAAGCTGCAATTAGCGTTCTTTGCTCCATTTTGTGAAAAATATTTTGAACATCAATATGCTTCTTTGAAGACAAGTCAAAGTTACTTCCAGCACGAAGCATTTCTTCCGCAAGCATTGGTAAATCAAATTTATTTGAATTGAACCCAGCAAAGTCAGAATCGGATAGAAATTCTTCCAATTCTGGCAAAATAGCTTTAAAGTTCGGTTCATTCTTTATGTCCTCGTCATAAATACCGTGAATTTCACTAACTTCTTTTGGAATAGGTATTTCAGGATTTACACGTTTTAAAAATTCAGTTTGCGATCCATCAGGGTTGATTTTAACTATTGCGATTTCAACAATTCGGTCACTAGTAATATTCAATCCTGTTGCTTCGATGTCGAAGATGGCAAGAGAATTTTTTAAAGATATATTCATAGTTTCAAAGATAACAATAGGGGACACATGTGACAAAAAAAAGTCCGGAAGAACCGGACTTTTTTTTGTGTTAAGTTATTTTAGTTCGTCTTTAAACCAACGTACTGGAATGGTTTGTATTTATCTCTGTTACCAGCATCTTTTTCATAAACTGGACCTTGAACAAGTTCGGAACCAACAATAACTGTTACTTTTCCTTTCAATTCAGGTTTGTTTTCAAAATAATCAGTAAGTGCTTTCTTGATGTTTTCAGCACGCACATGAGCCAAGTTTTGGTTTGTTACATACGTTGATGTAGGTACATTTGAAGCTGATGAATAGATACTTATTGTAACAGATTCTCTACCATCTTTAAGCTGTTTCCCAACTGATTCGACAAATACTTTCAAGTCACCTTCAGCAGTAGTTATGACATTTTTATTGTAAGTAAAATAGTGCATAAACTCAAGTGGTGGGTAGTCATTTGTTTCAACAGGAGTTGTGTCTTTAGGAATGATAATGGTACGTTTATCAACATCTAACAATAACTCTTTATAGATTTCTTGATATTCTTGAGTACATTCTGTCGTAAATCCATCTTGTCCCATGATTTGGTCATCTGTAACATTCATGTATTCCAACTTATACGTTTTACATGGTTTAAGAGCCGTCATAAAAACTCCATCTCTTAAACGTGGGTAAATTAAACGTTGTGAATTAGCTTCATCACAATCAATACAAATTAAGCGTACATTAACAGCGAAATCCTCAGGAATTGGTTTGTTATCAACAGTTTTGATTTGCCCTTTTAAAACAGCAATATTATTCACACCCAAGAAGTCATTGTGGATTTCATAAATGTCCTTGTCTCCTTTACCACCATTTCGGAAAGAAGTCATATATCCTTTTAATCCGTCTATAGTCGTTGTGTAAAAAATATCGTCGTTGGTTGAATTAAAAGGAAAACCAAGATTTTTAGATTCTCCCCACGTTCCATCTGCGTTTATCTCGCTGTAAAGAATGTCAAATCCACCGATACTCTTAGCGCCATTTGAAGCGTAGTAAAGTGTTTTGTTGTCAATCGATATAAACGGAGCGTCTTCATCATTTGGTCCATTAATTCCAGGTCCAAGATTTATTGGGCTTGACCATTTGTCTCCCTCACGTTTCATCATATATATATCACGACCGCCAAATCCTCCTTTACGGTCTGATGTGAAAAAGAACATTCCTTTGTCGTGTGACATCATTGCGTGAGTTTCCCAATCGTCGGTATTTACACCTTCTATTTCAAGTTTCTGAATGTCCTGAAATTTCGCATGGTAAAAGTCTGTGTAGTAAATATCTCCGAATCCAGTAGTGTCCTCATAAAGATATATTTTTCGTTCATCACTACTCACAGCAGCTGTAGCTTCATTACGAACAGGCAAGCAGAATTCCAATCGCACTGGATTCGTCCAGCTTGAATCAAAGTCCATGTAACTTACATAAACATCTTCAGGATATTGATTAATTGTTTCGTCTTTAAATAATTCTGTTTCGCCATTCGCCCAAGGTCTTCTAGAAGTAAAGTACAATGCAGAACCGTCTAAAGAAACAACAGGACTATATTCAGGGAATTCAGTATTTACAGGAGAACCAATATTTCTTAAATAAACCTTTACAGGTGTAGAAATATTTTTTCGAGCAACTTCACATTGTGTTAATCGCAATTTAGCAACAGGAATTAGCTCAGAATTTTTCTTTGACTCTGCGATAAATTTGGTGTAATATTCTTCTGCTTTCTCAATCTCTTGATTAAGATGGTAACATGAAGCCAAATGATAAAGGGCGTCCGTTGGAGCATCTTGTTCACGGGTAGAGTACATGTCGTAATTCGCAGAAATACTTTTAACCGCCTTTTCTAAATAAGGAATAGCCGCCAAATGATCTTTTCTAATTTCTAAAGCCAAAAAACCCATTCTGTAATTGTAATTGGGACTTTCAGGCTTTTTTGACAGTAACTTTTCAGTTAAAATCTCTGCGAAATAGAGAAATCCATCCTGTGTATACATTGAAGCTTCAGTGAGCAACTGCTGTTCACTTAAGTTTAATGCCTTAGTTCGAACTTCTATTTCAGTCTCTTGACTGTATGCAAGAGTATTACAGACTAGTATTACACATAGCGCGATCAGTGATTGTAGTTTCATGTTATGTTGTTTTCAATAAATGCAAGTTACGTAATTTCAATCAATTACTAACAAATTTAGCAAATAATAGAAAGAGGTACATGTACATCAACCGTTTAGTTATCAACGTCTACTTTTTAATAATCTTAAATTCAGTACGTCTATTTGCTTGGTGCTCTTCTTCAGAACAGTCTGAAATCACCTCGCCTTCACAACCACAATCGTTCACTAACTGCGACTCGCCATATCCTTTACCGTAAATTCGTTTTCCGTTCTTGATACGAGATTTGATGTAATTAGCTGATGAAACTGCTCTTCGATTAGAAAGTGCTTTATTGTAATCTTCAGAAGCTCTACAATCTGTATGAGAACCTAATTCAATAACAACTGTTGGATTCTCATTCATGAATTTAACAATTTTGTCAAGTTCAATAGCTGCATCAGGACGTATATTCGATTTGTCAACATCAAAGTAAATTGGATTCAAAGCCAATTCAGCCCCAATTTCTACACCAATATCCAATTGTTTTAACTTGTATTCAAGTTCAATATGCGATTCCATTTCTAAAACTTGGCTAAGTTTAGCCTCTTGCGAAATATAATCATTTGCCTTAATCGTAATTTTGTAATCTAACTTGTCTTGATAATTCTTTCCATCAGCCGCATTTGATACAAATTTACCTTGTGCATCTGTTGTATAAGTTTCAAACGATTGGTTTGTTGTATTGTCAAAGAATTCAACTTTAGCACCTTCAATTGGGTTGTTTGTATTTTTATCACGAACAATTCCTGCAATTGTGTACTTACCAATAATGTGGTTTTCAACCAAAGCATCATTTGTTCTATCACAACTTGTCTTGATTGGAACTTTTGACAGAACTTCAGCTCCATCTAGGAAAAGGACATTGTAATTTTTACAACGTGACAATAAGCTAAAGTATCTTCCATTTATCATACGTGGATAGATAGGATTTGTATCATCACAATCTGTACACTCAATTCTCACAGCAATTCTGTCTGATGGAGTAGAGCCATCTGTAACAATTACTTTTCCACTGATACTGCTTATAGCTTGATTGTCTATATACTCATTTTTGATTTCGTAAATATCTTTTTCTCCATTTCCGTTTTTACGGAAAGATGATAAATATCCTCGTTGGCCATCAAAAGTAGTCGTGTAGAAAATATCATCACCAGTAGAATTGATAGGATAACCCATGTTTACAGGAGTCGACCAATTATTCAAATCATCGCGAATTGTTACAAAAACGTCAAATCCACCCATACTTTTTGCACTGTTCGATGAATAATAAAGCGTTTTATTATCTACCGCAATAAATGGAGAATCTTCGTCCTGTGGAGAATTAATTTCTGGACCTAAATTCTGAGGTTCACTCCAGCTACCATTAGGCAATTTTACAATTCTGTAAATATCACGACCACCATATCCACCTGGTCTATTCGAAACGAAATAAAGGTCACGCCCATCAGGAGTCACAGAGCAGTGAGTTTCCCAATCTTTAGAATTAACACCTTTATTAGTAAACTCTTTGATCTCTTCAAAATGATTATTTGCAAAATCAGAATAATAGATATCACCACCTCCAGAAGCATCGTTGTAGATATAGATACGTCTTTCATCAGCACTTACAGAAATTGTAGCTTCATTTAATTCGTTTTTACAGAATTCCAATTTCTCAGGTGAAGTCCAAGTAATGTCAGCATCTAAATAAGTAACATAAATATCTTCAGTATAATTGTTTAGTCGTGGATCACGATACGCCTCAGAACTACCATCAGCCCAAGCACGTCTTGAAGTGAAATACAGTGATCCTCCATCTAATGAAACGGCAGGGGCGTATTCAGGATTGCTTGTATTTACTACTTTTCCTAAGTTTTTAACCTCAGTTGACTTAGGGTTGTCCATCTCGTGTTTTGCAACATCACATTGTGTCATATTTAATTGAGCAACCGGGATAAGTTCAGATTTTTTCAAACTGTTATCAATAAATAATTGATAATTCTCTTTTGCTTTAGCAAGTTGTTCATCTAAATGGTAACACATACCAATGTAATAATATGCATCAGGAGGAGAACTGTTTTCCTTTGTTGAGTACATATCAAAGTTTTTGCTCACGTCTTTTACCGCTTTTTCCAAATAAGGTAAAGCGCTTACATAATCTTGCCTAGAATTAATAATAAGATAGCCTTTACGGTAGTTGTAATTTGAGTTTTCAGGCTGTATCGTTAATAGCTTGTCCATTATACGTTCAGCATTATAGTAGTAATAATTCTGAATCATACTTGAACATTCAAACAAAAGTTCTTGTTCTGAAGCTGAGTTTAAAAACTTCGTCATTTCTTCGTTTGACATTTGACCAAAAGAGAAAAAATGACTCAACGATAAAATAAGAAGTAGATACGTCTTTTTCATATTTTTAATTATTTAGGTGTTAGTGGTTAGTTTATAGTGTGTTACTTAAAATTCTCTGTTTTCATCAAATTGCTCCAAGTAATCAGCAACTCGTTTAACAAACATTCCTCCAAGCGCTCCATCGACAACTCTATGATCGTAAGAGTGAGATAAAAACATCTTATGACGAATCCCGATAAAGTCTCCATCCGGTGTTTCAATAACGGCCGGTACTTTTCTGATAGCTCCTAAAGCTAAAATTGCAACTTGAGGTTGGTTAATGATAGGTGTTCCCATTACATTTCCAAAGGTACCTACATTTGTAACAGTATAAGTTCCGCCCTGAGTATCATCTGGCTTTAATGTATTCGTTCTTGCGTTATTCGCCATTTCATTTACCGATTTAGTTATTCCGGTTAGATTTAAGCGATCGGCATTTTTAATGACTGGAACAATTAGATTACCAGAAGGTAAAGCTGTTGCCATTCCAATATTAATATTATTTCGTTTAATGATTTGAGTTCCGGATACCGAAACATTCACCATTGGGAAGTCTTTTATTGCTTTGACAATAGCTTCTATAAAAATTGGAGTGAATGTGATTTTTTCACCTTCTCTTTTTTGAAAAACATCTTTGACTTTATTTCTCCAGTTGACAATTTTTGTAACATCAGCTTCAACATAGCTAGTTACGTGTGGAGAAACATGTGTAGACATTACCATGTGGTCTGCAATTAATTTTCGCATTCGATCCATCTCGATAATCTCATCATTTGGACCAGCAGTAACAACCGGTTCCTTGATATTTGATAAAAATCCTCCACCATTGGATGTTGAAGGCGCTGCTTGAGTTGGAGCAGTTACCACGCCATTGCTTGCTGGAGCTTTAACTTCCACTTTTGCAGTATTTTCAGCGTTTCCATTGGCAATAAAAGCTATAATATCCTTTTTTGTCACTCTACCACCTTGTCCTGAACCTTCAATTGTATCTAATTGACTATAGTTGATTCCTTCTTTCTCCGCAATGCTTTTAACTAGTGGGGAATAAAATTTGTCAGAATTTGAATTGTTCTCAAGTTTAATTGGAGCAGGTGCGGCATTTGATTGAACACTTGCAACAACTTCTTTAATTTCTGTTTCAATTTTTTCCGCTGGAGAAGAGGCTACTGCAGCTGAGCCATCGGTAGATATAATTGCAATTACGTCGCCAACTTGAGCTACTTGATCCACTTCAAATAAACGCTGAATCAATGTTCCTTCTGCTTCAGATGGTAATTCATTATCCACTTTATCCGTAGCAACTTCAACAAGAGGTTCATCAAGAGCAATTGTATCACCAACATTTTTTAACCAATTAGTGATTGTAGCTTCGGTAACGCTTTCTCCCATTTTTGGAAGTCTAATTTCAATTTGTGACATATTTATATATTCTAAGGACTTTTTCTGGGTACAAAAATAACCGAAATTTCGTTTTTTTCAACTAAGTCGTTGATGAATTATTGATCGAGCTTTCTCCAGGCTTGGATTAATATTGCAAAATCTTTTCTCATTGAGTAATCTCGAGCGTATATTAGATTAAGTTTTCCTTCTATACTATCTGAATTTTTCTTGTTGATATCACTAGGAGATAGGATGCTGGGCTTCGTTTTTGGCAGCCGCACATCTTTTTGAACTGCCTTTTCAGAAAAACCAATAAAAGTGATATTTCCAATTAATATTGAACTCATGTTTTTTATGAATAAAATTCGATTCGAAAATAAAAAAATGATTATTGGAGATAGAATTAAGAGCTGTCTCTTATACACATCTGACGCTGCCGACGATCTACTCTGTGTAGA
>CAJXRM010000089.1 GCA_913059205.1 uncultured Flavobacteriales bacterium | reverse complement strand
AGATTTCTGCCTGTCTCGTGGGCTCGGAGATGTGTATAAGAGACAGCTTTATTTCTCTTCTTTATTCAACAAATCATCATCCAATTGATCATTTGCTTTTGCTTTTTTCTCTTTTGACTTTTGGATGAAATAAAATACCAATCCTACTATTCCTCCAATAATTGCTCCTTGTATCATGTTTTATTTTTTTTTTGAAAGATACCTTTTTTGGAGAAATATCCAATTCAGATTCATAAATTGTTCACAATCAATTGCAAAGCTCTATCCGGATAATCACAAAAAAGTCCATCTACGTGGTATTCAATAAATTCTTCAATTTGTTGTACTTCGTTCACCGTAAATGGATACACTTTGAAATTTAACGCATGCAAACGAATAACTAAGGACAGATCCACTTGTTGATAATACGGATGAATAGAAAATGCGTTGATTTCCTTAGCTAACTCTATATCTTCCTCAATGTCATTTCTCGTTAACACACCAATTTTAATCGTTGCGTCCAGATTTCTATACGCCCTTAATTCGGTATCATGAAAACTCGAAACAAGAATATTTTCCTTTAAAAACGTTTTGGTTCTGCACGCTTCTTCAACACATTTGAACGCTTCCTGAGCGGTATTTTTTCCTTTTAATTCAATATTCAACACCACGCGATTTGCTAGAAAATCGAGTACTTCTTGAAGCGTTGGAATTGAATGTCCACCATGTAAACAAATCAATCGTATTTCAGCTAAAGTCAATTCTTCTATGCGGTTGATACGTGTAGATACCCGTTCTAAGGTTTCGTCATGAAAAACAACCAATTCACCCGAGGCACAGCGATAAACATCTATTTCGATTGCATTTACTCCCAAACTAAGCGCATATTGCATTGAGGCAATGGTATTTTCCATTACATAGCCTTTTGCGCCGCGATGTCCAAAAACTAAAAATTGATCCATTGAATACGAGATTTCCCTTAAATATAATCGAATATATTTCTACCTATTCAGCTTTTGATTATTTTTGATTTATATCTAATTCTTATTACATGAATAATTCCTTTGATGTCGCAATACTTGGTGGTGGTTTAGCCGGTTTAACATTGGCTTTACAGACTAAACAAATTCTACCTAATGCTTCCATTGTTGTATTAGAAAGACGCGATGGAGGAGCTCCAGAAGCTGCACACAAAGTAGGTGAATCAACTGTTGAATTAGGTACTCATTACATAAGAGAAGTTCTGGATTTAAAAGATTACATGGACGAGCATCAACTGCCAAAACATGGATTGCGCTTTTTCTTTTCTCCACAACACAAGAATGACATTTCCAAACGCGTTGAACTTGGACCACGTAAATTACTTCCGGTTCCTAGTCACCAAATAGACCGTGGAACCTTTGAAAATAAATTGACTGAATTGTGCATTGAGCGCGGAATTGAAGTTCTTCTTGGTGCTAAAGCCAACGATGTTGATTTTAAAGATGCTGGCCATAAAGTTGATTTCAATTATCAACAAGAAGATAAATCCATCACTGCGCGATGGGTTATCGACTCAACAGGTCGAGCTAGTTTCCTGAAACGAAAATTAGGATTAAAAAAGGACATCAATCATGCTGTTTGTGCCGCTTGGTTTAGAATAAAAGGTGATTTAAACGTAGATGATTGGTCTGACAACAAAGAATGGAATACATTTTTAGAACCTGGATTGCGTCGTTTGGGAACAGTTCACTTTATGGACAAAGGGTATTGGGTTTGGTTAATTCCATTGGCAACTGGCAATACAAGTGTTGGAATTGTTGCCGATCCAGCGATTCACCCTTTTGAAACGTATAACAAATTGGACAAAGCACTTGAGTGGTTAAAAGTGAACGAACCTTTGTGTTATGAAAACATTGAACCACGCAAAGACGATATTTTAGACTTTAAAATCTTAAAGCATTTTGCTCTGAATTCAGAGAAACTATATTCGCATGACCGCTGGGCGATTTCCGGAGAGTCAGGGGTTTTCTTGGATGCTTTTTATTCACCAGGAACAGATTTCATTTCTTTAAACAACACCTTGATTTCAGATTTGATTGCCCGCGATATGGCCGGAGAAGACATTACACTTCATACAGACGTTTACGAAAAAACCTTGTTCGCCATTTTCAACAATTGGGTTCCATTGTACGAGGACAAATATCCAATGTGGGGATTGACTCAAACAATGATTTTAAAAATATTTTGGGATTGGGCGATTTATTGGGGAGTGCCGACCTTGTTATTCACAAACGACGGCTTTACCAAACTTATGGTATTGAAAAATCTATTTGCAAGCGAAAATGGTGGCGGTCAAAAATTTGGTCGATTGAGCATTCAGGTGCAAACATTATTGCTCGAATGGTCGAAATACGACACAGAACAATTCGAAGATAGATACATTGACCCTTTTGATATTGCGTATTTGAGAGATTTGCATATTGGTTTGGATGAACGCTATTCTCCAAGAGAATTAGTCGCCAAAGTGAATGAAAATGTAGTTCTATTAGAAGAAATTGCAAGTGAACTTTTCCGTTTAATGAGCAATCAAATTTATGGAACACCAATGGACATGAAAGTTGATCCTTATGCGATGAGTTTAAAAACGAAACCTATGGAAGTTGAAAATGGCATTATTGCACGTGAGCAGGTAAAAGAAGGTTTAGCGGTAATGTGGTATTATCCAGTGAAATAAATGACAATCGAAGAGCGTATATCGAGTATTCAAGAAGCTTTTCAGATTGGAAAGTTAGAAGGTGAAATGTGTGGAATTCAATCTGAATACCTGTTTGAAACTTCTCTTTCAAGTGAGTATATATCTGTTGCATTTGAAGGTTGTTCGATGGCAATTGCATTAAAATCGTTAAAAAACAGGGATTCATTAATTGATTGGCATTTATTTATTTCCACGAAAGGTCATAATTACCTTTCTCAAATGCATGTTGGATTAGGTTGGGCACTGGCTGAATTGAAACTTCCTGTACTGCAATACTTAATATCCATCGATCCTAAATGGCAATTGCGCGTATTGGATGGCTTTGGGTATTACTGTGGTTTATTTAGACGTCGTGAAGCAATTAGAACAATGTCGTATCCTCTTGAAATTCCTGAAGATTTATACGCCGGATACAATCAAGGTATTGGACGTATATTGTACTATTTAGCACAAGGTGATGTAGAACGTTTGACCCGAAACATTGAATTGTTTCCAGATGATAGACATGCCGACATTTGGCGTGGAATTGGAATAGCCGCGACTTTTATTGGTGGAATAGATGAATCAGCAATAAATGAAATGATGAAATCCGCTGGGGATTTTGAAAAGCAGTTATTGGTAGGAGTTGCATTGGCAACTAATTCTCTGAAAAAAGCAAATGCTTTTGGAGGGAATACGGAAAAAGTCTGCAACGGATTTTTGGACGGTAAATCGAATTTTTCTGAACACATTTTCCAATCAGAAACAAAACACTACAGTTCAGTTGATGCTTTTTTAACTGCTCTTTCGAACTAATCCTTCCTATTCTTCTCTTCAATCCATTTTGACATAAACTTTGTACTGAGCAGACTTTGTTGTTGAACCAATAGTGAGGTAAAATCACTTTTTCGAATTTCCTTAATTTCGCGAATCAGTTCAATCAAATCACTTTTAAATTGAGGGTAATAAATTCCTTTTGAAAATTTAACTGAAACTATTTCAAATCCGTTTTTTTGTGCTTTGTCCCATTCATCTCTGTTCTGATACAACTCTATTGAAGCAGTCGCAAATTCAATTATAGAATCAGCAACGATGCCATTCAATCGGTTTTCCACGGTCATTGATTCCGCACCGATTGATGTTGTTACCACAGGTGTCCCAACCTTCATCGCATCAAGTATTTTCCCTTTTATTCCCGCTCCAAAGCGCACTGGAACAAGACAAACTTTAGCATTTCCAATTACTTCTAAAGCATTATCTGCTCTTCCATGGACCAGAAAACCTTCAGAAGCATTGTGTAAATCAGTGACTTTTTGACTGGGGTAAGCTCCATAAACATTCAGCACCGCTTCAGGCATTTTGGCTCGAATTTCTGGCCATATATCCGTTTTTAAAAAACGAATGGCATCCCAATTCGGTTCGTGTAAAAAGTTCCCAATAAAAACGAAGTCCTTTCGATCTGAGAATGCTGGAGTGGTTAAGTTCGTTTCCTCAACACAAAGCGGCAGATAATAGAGCTTGGTGCAAGGAACATTAAATACTGAATTCAGTAACTCAATTTCCGTCTCCGACACCATCAAAGATACGTCGCAACGGTAAATTGACGCTACTTCCCGAAATGCCTTTTCGTTAAACAATTCAACATGTTTCAGGGTACCATCGCGCTTTATCGATTCTTGTCGTGCAAAACGCAAGCAATGAAGATCTTCTGAATTTAAAATACGAAGGGCATCAGGACAGTTTTCCATTACGCGCCAACCGAACTGCTCCTCCGTCATAAAACGATCAAAGACAACAATTTGAGGTTTTAAATCAAGAAGAAAATCATCAAAAGAATTGGAGTTCAACTGTATTGTTTTCGTTTGAATAGTCAATTTTTCTTGAAATGCGGATTCGTTTGCAGTAGAAGCGAAAACAACCTCTGCTCCTAGACTTTGAAAAAATTCAATCAATTGCATCATGCGCAAGCCAGCTGCCGAAGACTTCGGTTCAGGCCACACTTTTCCAATAATCAATACTTTTTCAACTCCTTGCATTGCTGCAAAGGTAAAACACTAATTATCTTTTCAAAATAGGATCTTTGAGAATCTGGTCGGCAACTCGGAACGAATTTGCGTAAATAGAAAAAGTGTACGTTACACTTCCGCCTGTTGGCATAAAACTCCCATCGGTAATGTATAAATTACTCACTTCGTGTGATTTACAGTTTTTATCTAAAACTGATGTTTTTGGGTCATTGCCAAAACGACAACCGCCTGCTTGAAGATTTGCAGAAACACCTCCACTGATAGACGAATGCACATTCTTCATTCCAACCTCCTTAAATAAAGCTTCCGCTTTTTCGGCTAAAAATCTTCCAACTTTTAAATCGTGCTCATGATACCCAAGCCACACTTTGGCAACAGGATCGCCCCATTTATCGGTCACTTCATCGTCAAGTTCAACTCTGCAATAGTCATTTGGCAACCAATCTACAAAAATTTCAAATTTCAATTTTCGCTGTTCAGTGAAATAGCGTTTCATCTTTTCCTTTAGCGCACTTCCATAAACTAATTTACCACCGTCGTATTTTAACTTAATCGCTTTCGTTACCGCATTGGCATGTTCACTTACAAAATCAATTGTACCGCCTTTAACTCGACCTCCAAATTGCTTATCATCTATTTCATACCATTGTTGCAAAGCGCGATTTATAAATAATCCTTTTGAATCCAACGACTTTGCCTCTTCTGGTGTCAACTCATCAAAAAACAATTGTCCCGAACCAATACCTCCTCCAGAAAAAATCAGGTTTTTTCCAACCTGTCCCGCATTGTTCGATAAGCCATTTTCAAAGTCCGAATTCTTACTCATCAATAACAATCGAGAAGTCTCAATCGCTTGTGCGGCAACTACAAAAATTTTTGCTTCAACAAATTGTTTCTCCCCTGCTTTGTTATAATAATTCGCCTTAACAATCTTTCCATTTCCCTCGGTTTGTAAGTGAAACACCTTAGAATTAGGTAAAACTGTACAATTTCCTGTTTTCAATGCATCGTTGATTAGCGCAACACGCGAACTTCCTTTTGCATCAGATGAGCAACCGTAACTTCCACAATAATTTGAATAAAAGCATGAATTGCGATCATCTTTTGGTCGCGATAAAATTCCACGTGGGGCTGGAATTAATTCATAATCCAATTTCGCCGCTGCTTTATCCAACCAAGTCGAGAAAATGTTCTCACCCAGCGCTGGATACGGAAAGTTTTCTGTTGATCGTGGTTCTAAAAAAGAATGCGGAACTACTTTTCCTGAAACTCCAATAATTGATTCAACTTTAGCATAATACGGTTCCATTTCATCATATGAAATCGGCCAGTCAACAATATTTGCTCCGTCAATTGCTCCGAATTCAGACAATAATCTAAAATCATTCGGCTTTAAACGGTGAAAATAGGCACTCATAAAATTAGAAGATCCGCCAACTGCACTGCCATTCCAAAAATCTTTCCCTGATGAATACGTAGATCGACTCATCCAATCTCCGTCATCATTTTGCGTGACTAAAACGTGACTTTCATCTTTCAAATTTGGAGTATAAACACTTCTGCGCGTTGCAACCATTTCATCTTTCGAAAAATCTTCTGTTTTGAACCATGGACCTTTTTCAAGCACCACCACTTTATATCCAGCTTTTGATAACTCATAAATTACAGGACCTGCACCAGCTCCGCTTCCAACTACACACACGTCGTACTTCATAATCTATCGAGTATTTCGGGGTACATAATTTCCTTCGTAGGTCGCGGTTGACCTGGATCGTGACTTAACCAATTCCAACCTACCTCACCCACATTTCCGCCATAGGAAGGATCAAGTAACAACGCTTCAAAAATGAGCGTTAATAGTCGAGACAGCCACTTTTCTCCCCAAGATTCACTTGAAATAGTCGCGATAAACTCTTCTTGAGTGGACTGGTACAAATCAAAAAAATCATCCCCATGATCCGATTTACACTTCGCGATAAAATCATTCAACTTTTCAATTATATAGGCGTTTTCTTCAGGATCAACCCGTTTATCATTCAACACCCAAATTAAATAGTCTGTTGCATGTATATCTCTTGCACTTGGACCATTTCCATCCGCAGGAAAAAGAATATCTTGAACCGATCTCACTGTTTTATATTGGTCCTTTGAGAGCGGTTTTGTTTCACCAATTTCTTCATCACTCGAACAAGAATTTAACCACGGCAGTTGAAGTGCAACGCCGGATAAAACGATCGTTTTCACAAACTGTTTTCGCGAAATTAGCCATTCTTTGTCGTCCATATACTATTGAAATGGTTAGGTTAAATAGATTTTTTCAAATTGATAAATCAAAAAAAGAGTCGCTATTAAACGACTCTTTGATATTTTGAAATAACTAGAATTCAGGAAAATTATTTTTTCCCTTCTTCACATTTCCCTTCCTCGCACTTCTTTCCTTCTTCACATTTCTTTCCTTCTTCACATTTAGAGTCTTTGCAACATGCTTTCTCACAATCTTTCTCACACGACTTTCCTTCCTCGCATTTTCCCTCTTCACATTTTCCTTCCTCACATTTTCCCTCTTCACATTTTCCTTCCTCACATTTTCCTTCTTCACATTTCGAAGCATCATCAGACTGCTCTGTTTTCGCGTCTTCTGCTTTATCTCCGCAACTTGATAAAGTTAAAGTTGTAACAAATGCTAACATTAACAATGCACTGATTTTAATCAAATTAGTTTTCATAATAAATGGTTTTTTTAAGTTGTTTGTTTTTCAATATATGAAACTTTGGACGAAGAGCCTATTCTTTGCTTACAACTTTTATGAAATTTTATTCATAAACAAGCATTTTCTTCTTGCCAATAACGCTTACAACGCACGAATTACAAGAGATTAAACAAAATTTAAAAAAAGTGAACTAAATCAGTTCTTTAAAAAATATGATAGGCAAAAACAGTAGTGGTCCAAATGATTAATGCAGAAATTGAAATTCCTATCGCATTCGCATAAAATGCTTTTTTCCGTTCAATTTTAAATATGTATGCAGCGATTGTTCCCGCCCAAATTCCAGTTCCGGGTAACGGTACTGCCACAAAAAGCATTAATCCCCAAAAACCGTATTTACCAATTCCATTTTTTGCACCTCTTCTTGCCTTGCGCGCAATAAAAATGGCCATTTTTTTATACAATAAAAATCTGAAAAAATAGCGGTTTGCGTGATCAAGAAAAAGCATCAACAATGGATATACCATAATATTCGCGGCCAAACACAAGACCAATGCCAGGTAAATATTCGCATCATTTAAAACTGCAAATGGAATCCCGACTTTGGATTCACCAGCAGGTGAAATACTCCAAAGCATTGCAAATAATAACACGGTTATTGTTTTCATATATTCTTAAAAGAAATAACAAACTTACTTATTCCAAAATTCATTTTTAAACTATTCAAAAGGAATGGCTCAATTTGAATGACGTATTATTAATCAATTCAAAAACTCACATCTTCTATCCTCATTTTCTCATCCCCATTTGGTTGACACCAAAAAACAATATCGCCAATAGATTTCCCAATCAATGCGGCTCCCATAGGTGACAGCACCGAAAGTTTGTTTTTACTCAAATTTCCCTCATCTGGAAACACTAATTGAAACTTGTACTTTCTAGAATAATCCGTTTCAATTGTTACAAAACAATTTAAGCGAACAACATTCAAAGGGATTTCATTGGATTGTAAAAATAGTGTGTTTTTTAAATCCTGATGCAGTTTTTCATGACTTCTTTTTTCGCTGGGATCAACAGTAACAGACTTATGAATTAAATCTATTAAAATGCCCGCCTCTTTTTCTGTGATTATCAATTGATTACCTTTTAAATTCGTTTAATCTCATCCAAAATTCGCGACAAACTTTCTTTTGCATCACCAAAGAGTAGTTTACAATTTTGTCTACCAAGAAGTGGATTTTCTGCCCCTGAATAACCTGCTGCCATTCCTCTTTTCATTACAATCACTTGATTAGACAAGTAAGCTTTAATGATCGGCATTCCATAGATTACGCTTTCTGGATCATCCTCTGCGGCAGGATTCACAACATCATTTGCACCAATTACAATACAAATATCAAATTGTTCCATTGTGTCGTTTACTTCATCCATGTCCTTAATCATATGGTACTCTACTTTCGCTTCGGCAAGTAAAACATTCATATGACCTGGCATTCTTCCTGCGACCGGGTGAATGATGTAGGTAACAGAAGCACCTTTTGCCATCAAGTTTTTCTGCAATTCAAAACATGCTTGTTGTGCTTGAGCAACTGCCATTCCATAACCTGGAATAATTGCAATTTTATTTGAAAACGCAAGCAACGAAGCCGTTTCCACAGGAGTAATTGTTTGAATCTCCATTTCAGAAGAACTACTGCTGCCAGCTGATTTTATTTTTCCCGCCAAAACAACTCTTAATGAACGATTCATTGCAGAGCACATTTGAAAAGTTAAGAAAACACCAGTTGCTCCAACTAAAATTCCACCAATCAACATAATCGGACTATTAAATGCTAATCCTGAAAAAGCGGTTGCGACACCTGTTATGGCATTCAAAAAAGACACCAATACCGGCATATCTGCTCCTCCAATTGGAATAGTAAATACAACACCATAAATCAAGGAGAGCATGGACATTGCGCAAATGAATATTAAAAAGGATAAGCCGTTGAAACGTACAGAAAAGTACATTAACAGTGAAACAATAATAATTACAAAAATGAACAAGGATAGAAATTTGATCAATTTTAAATTACTTATGTTTACGTTTTTCTCCAACTTAAAATAAGCGATAATACTTCCAGTAAATGACATTCCTCCTAGTACAGCTCCAACAACCAACAGAAAATTGATTAAGGGTGTTTGTTCAGTTTGAATAACTGCTTCATTTATACTGATCAAAACGGCACTTGCTCCACCAAATGCATTGAACAAGGAAACCAATTGAGGCATCCCGGTCATTTCTGCATTAAATGCCATGTATCGTCCGATAAGGGTACCGGCTGTTAAAGCTGAGAATAAGAAGATAATGTTCGTAATTTTTGGGGCACCGCCAATGACCATAAAGGCTGTGGTAGCAATTGCTATGATCATACCTAGTGCAGCAATGCTATTCCCCAATTTCGCTTGAGATGGTTTACCCATCAGCTTTAAACCGAGAATAAAACCAATTGCTGATACTAGAAATGCACTATTTATTAATAATTCCATTTCTATTATTTTTTAGTGGTTGTAAACATGGATAACATGCGATAGGTGACAAAAAATCCCCCCGAAATATTTATTGTTGCTAAAACAATTGCGAATGATGCCAATGTCAATTCAAAATAGGCGGTTTCAGGAACACTCAGCACTTGAATAACTGCGCCGATTAATATTATTCCACTTATTGCGTTTGCTCCGGACATCAAAGGCGTGTGCAAGATGGCGGGAACATTCTTAATTACCTCTATTCCAATTAATAAACTAAAAATGAGGACATAAACCCCGTCTATGTCCGTTATAAAATAGTGTGTCATAATTAATAATTTTCAATTTCTTCAACCAAACGTTCGCTGGTTACGATTCCATTCGTCAAAACTTTTGTTGAGCGCAAAATTTCATCTTCTTCATTTACATGATTTTTGAGGTAATGCTTAAGAAATGAGGTGAAGTTGTTACCTATTACGAATGATGCCGATTTCGCGGTGTCAGCTAACAGGTCTGTTGTACCCACAATTCGAACTCCATTTTTTGTTGTAATTGTTATCCCTTTCTCTGTCAAAGCGCTATTCCCTCCAGTCTCTGAGGCTAAATCAACGATAATCGACCCCGATTTCATGTTTAAAATCGTTTCTTCTTGGATCAACAGTGGCGCTCTTTTACCAGGTATTTTTGCCGTCGTTATAATGATATCAGCTGTTCTCATTTCAGCATCCAAAACTTTATTTACTTCATTCAAGTAATCTTTGGACTGTTCAACGGCATATCCACCAGCAGAGGCGCTATCGATTGCTCCTTCCACTTCAATAAACTCGGCACCGAGACTTGTAACATCTGATTTTGAGGCATGTCGTACATCAAATGCTTTAACAATTGCCCCCAAACGTTTTGCAGTTGCAATTGCCTGAAGCCCAGCCACACCAGCTCCTAGAATAATCACCTTAGCAGGTCGCAAAGTTCCTCCAGCACCAGAAATCATTGGGACTGTTGAGGAACTTAGCGATGATGCCAAAAGAACTGCTTTATAACCAACTAGTGATGCAATTGAAGAGAGTACATCCATTGACTGTGCCATTGTAGTTCGCGGCAATAAGCCTAAACTATACATGTCAGTATTTTTCTTTTTTAAAGGTAATACAGAAGAAAAGTCGTTGAGAACATCAAAGAAGCCAATGAACGTTTTGTGTTCACTGAAATGTTCACTATCACAAACCCTTGAAAAACTTAAAATAATGTCAGTTACTTGAATAAGTTCTTTTGAATTTAACGCGATAATGGCACCTGCTGATTTGTATTCTGAGTCAGAAATACCAATGGCATCTCCTAATCCATTCTCAACGACTACAGAAACATCTGTAATTTCTTTTAATTGTTTAATATTTTCAGGAAGAAGAACAGCAATTTTCTGCTGTCCTTCTTCCTTTAAAATTCCAATTCTTTTCATTCTTAGTTAAGGGAATACCCCTCTTTCTTTATATGTTTGTTCCAATCTTAATAAAGCAACGATATACGCACTTGTTCTCCAGTCTGTTTTGTAAAATTCAGCTGTCGCTACAACTTTATCGAATGCGGTTTCAATTTTATCTTGCAACAAATCCAGAATTGCACTGATTTTCCAATTTTCACTTCTCTTATTTTGTAACCACTCGTAATAACTTCCTGTTACTCCTCCTGAATTGCATAAAATATCTGGAATCACATCAATTCCTCTTGCTAATAAAATTTCCTCTGCATCAACGTTCGTTGGTCCATTAGCTCCTTCAGCAATTAATTCTGCCTTGATAAAATGTGCATTCTCAGCTGTAATTTGGTTACCGAGTGCAGCAGGAATTAAAATATCGCAATCCAATTCAAAAAAGTTCGAACCGTCAATTAATTCAACATTTGGAAATCCTGCAATTAATCCTCTATTTGCATCACAATATTGGATTAAATCCTCTGGATTAATTCCTTCCTCGTTATAAATTGTTCCACTCGCATCTTGGACACCAATCAATTTTGCTCCTTCTTTTTCTAAAAAGTGTGCTGCCCAGTATCTGTCTCTTATACACATCTCCGAGCCCACGAGACAGGCAGAAATCT
>CAJXRM010000088.1 GCA_913059205.1 uncultured Flavobacteriales bacterium | reverse complement strand
TACACAGAGTAGATCGTCGGCAGCGTCAGATGTGTATAAGAGACAGATATTATTTACACTAAAAATGGTGTTTGGACAAACTTCCTGAGCGTTTAAACAATTATTATAAACTGCCTGCGCGAAGACATTTGACAAATGCCAAAAACACATTAACAAAAAAATAACAGTGTTGCGCATAAAATTGAAAACCCTAGGTTTTATTAGTTATTTAGGCAAAAATAAGATAATTTTGCCGAATTCTTTTTGTTATTAATCGCTTAATTATCAATGTTCCATCTTGTTTGGCACAATAATAGAACGGTTTTTAAAGTAAAATATTAAAACTGACTTATGAAAAAAGCACTAACTCTCATTCTTTGCCTGGCAATATTACCTTCGGTTTTTGGTCAAAAATTAGATTATGATCACGATTCTAAATGGTTTTTTGGAATAAATGCTGGTGCAGCCTGGAACACTACCGACGTAAAAAACAAAACGCATATTGGTTATGGTTTTACCCTAGGTAGGTCCTTTAATTATAATTATGGCAAGAAATTCAGTTTCGATTTACGATTAAGGTATTTAGGTGGAAAATGGTATGGTCAAGATTACGATACAACTAATGTAACTGGAAACTCAGGATATGATCCTATGGGTAAAGTTGCTCAATTATATGACACAACATTAGGGTATACGTATAATAACTTTCAGGCTGAAGTTCATGAAATTGGACTGGAGCTTGTACTTCATGCAAATAGTTTAAGAGAAAGAACAGGATGGGATCCTTACATTTTTGGTGGTGCACATCTTGTTTGGAATCAAACCTATGGAGATTTATACAATCAAGACTCTACCGTTTTTATGAGTAACCATTATGCCTACTCTCCAAATGGAATGACTAGACGTGAATGGAAAGGGTTGTCGGATGAAATCTATGACTCTGCACTGGACGGAAGTCACCAGACTAGTTATAACATTAATTTTATGCCAAGCATTGGAATCGGTTTGGCGTATCAAGTTGGTCCACGTTTTTCTGTTGGTATAGAGCATAAAACAACATTTACACTAAGAAATGATTTTGATGGATACCAAGGAACTTCAAAAAAATGGGGAATGTTCAAAAATGACATTTACCATTATACATCCTTAATGTTGAAGTTCAATTTCAGATCACGAAAAGTTGAAAATGAACTTGAAGAAGTCAATAAGGATTGTTTAAAACCAGCTATTGGTATTGTGACTCCTGTAACAAAAACACTTACAGTCTCTTCAACTCAATTGGATTTTGAAGCTCTCATTTCACAAATATCTGGAAAAAGCAATATTCAATTTAGCCTAAATGGTGTTAGAGATACAAACTTTGTATATAATGCCCAAACTAGCAAGTTAAATAAAGTTGTAACACTTATTAAAGGACAAAACACAATTGATGTCACTGCGTCAAATGGTTGCGGTACAACTACTGAAAGAATTCAAGTTTTATATGAGGAGTGTGTTCCTCCGACAGTTTCTTTTGTATCCCCAGCGACTTCGTCAATAACGACAAACGAACAAAACTATACATTAACAGCTCAAATAGAGCGGGCTAAATCAATCGTTTATTCCATAAATGATAAAGAATTAAGAAACTATAGTTTTAATGAAGAAGAAAAAACCTTTAGTAGCACAATTACGCTGGCAGAAGGAAAAAACAGCGTCAAAATTGTGGTAACAAATGAATGCGGAACCCAAGAAGCAATTGTTGATGTGATTTACGTGCGTTGTGACAAACCTGTCATTAAAATTAACGAGGTTGATCGTGTTATCAAGGTTGACAACAATAGCTTTACAGTTAACGCAATTTTCCAAAACATTACGAGTAAAAGTCAAATTACTTTAAAGCTAAACGGAACGGTTAAGACATTTGCCTACAATTCATCTTCAAAAGAATTGATTCAAAAATTAACCCTAAAAGAAGGTGCAAACTTAATAGAAATAGTAGCTAAAAATGATTGTGGGGAAGTGATTGAAACCTTCAATGTCGAATTTACGCCTTGTATTACACCAAAAATAACAATGATCGCACCGGAAACGAACCCTGTCCAAACGGATAAATCTTCGTTTACTTTGCGTGCAAAAATTGATAATATTTCCAATGCCAATCAAGTTGCTGTTTCTGTAAATGGGAAGTCTGTAAGTAATGGAACTTTCAATGGTTCAACCAATATTTTCGAAAAAAACATTACTCTTGATAGAGGAAACAACTCCGTTACTATTGTAGTTACTACCAATTGTGGAACCGTTAATTCAACGTTTACAATTAATAGCACAGTAACTGATAAGGATATGATTATCTGTTTCAAAGGTCAAACTTTAGTGATTAAAGAAAGCCAATGGAATACGTATGCTTCGCAAGGGGCGACACAAGGAGAATGTCCGAAACCTGTTGATAAAGACATGACGATTTGCTTGAGAGGCCAAACTTTGGTCATTAAAGAAAGCCAATGGAATGCATTTGCTTCGCAAGGTGCTACTCAAGGCGAATGTCCGAAACCGGTTGACAAAGACATGACGATTTGCTTGAGAGGTCAAACTTTGGTCATTAAAGAAAGCCAATGGAATGCATTTGCTTCGCAAGGAGCTACTCAAGGAGAATGTCCGAAATTAGAAGTTAAAGACATGACGATATGTTTAAATGGAAAAACAATCGTTATAAAAGAAACTGAATGGAGGTTATATTCTAAACAAGGTGCAATTCAAGGAGAATGTCCAGAACCAGAGGCGGATTTGAATATCACAATTTGCTACAATGACAGTACACTTGTGATTAAAGAAAGTCAATGGGCAGACTATTTAAAGCTTGGTGCTGTACGCGGTGAATGTCCGACTCAAAATGGTGACATCAATCAAGAAGAGACAGTGATTATTTGCCATACAACTGGACCTAATACACCATCCGTAGAAATGGAAATTCCTGTTTCAGAATTAGAAGCACACTTAGCTCATGGTGACACAGAAGGGCCTTGTGTCGAGGTCTCAACTGTTGGCAATGATGAAGTTGTAATTTGTTTGAATGGAGTAACTAAAACCATAAAGAAAATTGAATTAGCAAAATACAAACTGCAAGGCGCAACAGAAGGGCCTTGTAATTAAAACGGTACAATAATATAAATGAAAATGTCGGTCAATTTTATTGATCGACATTTTCTTTATTCAATTGATTATTAAGTTCTGTAAAAATTATTTTTAATAGTCAATTGATCTAACTATATTCGCAGACTTATTTAGAATAATATACAAATGGCGATAATAGGAAAGATTAGAGAAAAATCCTGGCTGATGCTAGTTTTAGTTGGTGGTGCGCTTTTAGCGTTTATCCTTGGTGACTACTACAAAGGGGCTGGAGGTAACGACATGGAGTTCGGTTACGGTACAGTTTACGGTGAAATGGTCAATATTGATGAGTTCAATAGCCAATTGGCGTTAGCGGAAGAAAATACACGTAGACAAGCTGAACAACAAGGACAACAACCAGAACCTGTGGATCGTGATGCGGTGTGGTCTTCATTCGTTGAAAGCATCGTGTTGGAAAAACAATACGAGGCATTGGGTATCAATGTTAGTGATGCTGAATTTGAATCCTACTTATACGGTCGTGATGGTTTTAAAGTTTTACCTGATTTAGCTCAAGGTTTTACGGATTCAATAACTGGAATGTTTAACGATAAATTGCTTCAATCACGTATTGAAGAAATGGAATCTTCAGATGATCCTAACGTTCAAAAACAATGGGCAGACAGCAAAGAATACTATACTAAAAGAAGAATGCAAGAAAAATACTTTGAAATTTTGAATCAAGGTGTTTATGTTACAAACTTGGAGGCTAAAAATGAATACTTAGCTCAGAAAGAAGTAAAAAGCATTTCATTCGTGTTTAAACGTTATTCTGAAATTAAAGACGAATCAATCCCAACTCCTGATGCTAAATTAAGAGCATTTTTTGAAGAGCACAAGTCAGAGAAAAAATACGAAAACAAGCAGTCATCTAGAGAAATTAAGTTTTTCGACATTTTCATTGAGCCTTCTAAAAAGGATTCCAATGAGTTCAATAAAATGATGGCCGATTTAAAAACTAAGTTCGCTACGACTAAAAACGATTCATTATTTGTAATGAAGAACAGCGATATGAAAGGTTTTTCGAGTACACACCTTGCAACTTTTAAATCTGATAAAGATGAAAAAGCCCGTCAAGGAATGACATACCCGAGCTTCATGGATACCATTTTTAAATCAGCTAAAATAGGTGACATTGTTGGTCCTTATGAGGACAACGGTAATACGCGTATTGCTAAAATATTGGACTTCAATAAAAACAGTTTAACAGCTCGTCACATTTTAATTGCAGCCCAAAAAACAGACGATGCAGCAGTTAAAAAGGCGAAAAAATTGGTTGATTCTTTATTACCTCTAATTAACACAGCTAACTTTGAAGAATATGTAACACGATTTACAGAAGATCCAGGTTCAAAAGATAAAGGTGGTAAATATGAAGATTTCATGGATTACGAAATGGTACCTGAGTTTAGCAAATTTGCTAGCGAAGAACCTATAGGTAAAATTGGATACGTTCAAACCGATTTCGGTTTCCATATTATGGAAAATATTGAACGAAAAGAAATAAATGCTCCAGTATTAGCAATCGTTCAAAAAACTTTAAAACCGAGCATTGAAACAGTAGATTCTAAAGACAAAGAGGTTTACGACATGTTGTTTGAATTGGATGAAAAACTTAGTAAAAAGACTGATCTTTATGCTAAAGTTGTTTTGTTCGATACGATAGTAAGCAGAGCAGATAAATTTGCGCGTCCAATCACAATAATGGATGATGCTCCAAAATTATTTGGGTTTACATCCAAGTTTGCTGAAGATAAACTATTACAATTAGCGTATAAAGAAGGTGCGCAGGTTGGTGATTTAGTTAGTTCTCCTATAAAAGATAAAAACCGTTACATCATTGCTATTGTTTCTGCTATTAAAGTGAAAGGTGCTCCAACATACGAAGATGCACAAGTTGCTATTAAACGCGACTACATTGAAGATGTTAAGGCGAAAAGAATCACTAGTCAAATGGCTGGTGTAAAATCGTTAAAAGAACTTTCTACAAAATTAAAAGTAGAGGTTCAAAAAGCTGAGATTACATTTGCTAACCCACAAATTACGGGTGCTGGATATGAGCCAGAAGTTGTTGGCGCACTATTCTCTGGATTGAAAGATGGAGCGCGTTCTTTACCTTTAAAAGGGAAATCAGGTGTTTATGTTGTTCAAATAGAACAAACTACGAAAGCTCCAGCGGCTGCGAATTACATGGTTGAAAAAGATCAATTGTTGTCTACAGCTAAAAACAGTGCACAAGGAAGTGCAAGAAGTGCTTTGATTAAACAAGCTGAAGTTGTTGATAATCGTAGATTCTTTGAGAATAACATTAGAAGATAATTGTTAAACTAAGTATTAAAAAGTCGCACTAATAGTGCGACTTTTTTTATGCCATACAGTATTTTTTTCCTGGAAGTGATTGAATTACGCCATTCATTTCTAAGTAAAACAATTCGGCATTCAGTTGCGAAATTGGCAATTCCGTTTTTATGGATATTACATCTATTTGAATTGCACGATCCGAAGACAGTATATCGGTAATTTTCGTTTGCGTTTCAGATAAGTTTGGAAATAACGTTTTTTGAATGTCTTTTTTCCCGACCTCCATTTTCCAATTCATCATCGTTAAAAAATTATCTGGTGATTGGAGTAAATGAGCCTTTTGGTCTGCAATTAACTTGTTACATCCTTGTGATGTTTCCATATGTATTGACCCAGGGTATGCAAAAACATCACGACAATAGTCATTGGCCAAATTCGCGGTGATTAATGAGCCGCCTTTTTGCTTACTTTCAATAACTATCGTAGCATCGCACAATCCAGCGACTATTCTATTTCTTTTAGGAAAGTTTTCTCTATCTGGTGTTGTACCGGGAATAAATTCCGTAAGAAGCCCCCCGTTTAATTTCATTTTTTCAGATAATCCTTTATTCGATGATGGGTATATTCTATCAAAGCCATGTCCCAAAACACCAATTGTAGGAATGTTTAATTCCACACATCGCTTGTGCACTTGAGCATCAATTCCAGATGCTAACCCACTAACTACAACAATGTCTTGACCAACAAAAGAGTCAATCAACTCATCACATAAACGTATTCCGTATGGTGTAGCGTCTCTCGTTCCAACAACAGCTACAAGTTTTGAAACATTTAAATCGATACTTCCCTTTCCATACAACAACAATGGCGCATCCACACACTGATTCAGTCTTCTTGGATAACGCGCATCTTCATAATAAAAGGTCGAAATATTATTTTTTAGTAAATGTTCGACTACAGAAACTGACTTTAAAAGAGCTCCTTCTCTATTCATTTTAGTAATTGACGCAGGCTTGAGTTCTGTCAATTTTGACAATCGCGAAGTGCTAAGATTAAACAACAGTTCAAGAGATTCTACTCTATTTAGAATTTCTTTCGCTTTTACTGGTCCAATTCCATGCAATAAAGTCAGCGCTATTTTGTAATGTAGGTTATTGTAATTCAAATTTTTGGTATTTTGGCTATTTAAATTACGAAATATTATTCTATGAAATACCTACTTCAGCTAATTATATTTACTCCATTCACTCTTTTTTCTCAAGTTAGCGGCTCGTTAACAGATGATGATACAAAAGAACCTATTTATGGCGCTAAAATTATTTCAGAGTCTGGAGAAAGAGCTTTAAGTTCAGTTGATGGAAAGTTCAAATTAAACGTTTCATCTTTTCCGACTTACATTATTATTTCAGCACAGTCGTACATAACAGATACGGTTCAAATTGTAAAAGCTGGTGAGCTCAAGTTCAGTTTGAAAAACGAAGTACAAGAAATTAAAACCGTAGTTGTTACAGCAGGAAGACGCGATCAAGATGTTGAAAACGTTGCTATTTCTATGGAGATAATTCGACCCGAATTGTTTGATAATAAGTGTTTGGTCGATCTAGAACAGGCTGTTGATCAAAGTCCTGGAGTCTACGCTATGGACGGTCAAGTGAGTATACGAGGTGGAAGTGGTTTTGCCTATGGAGCTGGAAGCCGTGTTCTTGTGTTGTGGAATGGAATCCCAATGGTATCTGGTGATGCTGGTGATGCAAAGTTCAATGCAATTCCTATAGAAAACGCATCTCAAATTGAAGTATTGAAAGGTGCGTCTTCCGTACTTTATGGAAGTGGTGCATTAAATGGAATAATTTCACTGTCGGAAAGAGAACCTAGTCGAAAAGGAGAAGTACGGGCTAAAATACAGGCTGGAATTTACGACAATCCTAAAAGGGAAAGTTTAAAATGGTGGTCAAAAAACCCTTTATATTATCAAGCAGAGGCCTTTTATGGGAAAATGTTCGATAAATTCGGGTTTACCGTTTCCGTTAACGGATTTACCAGCGACGGTTATAAGCAAGGTGAAATAGAAGACCGTGGAAGAATTTCAGGGTCGCTTTATTTCAAAACCAAAAAGTTCCCACGATTAAAGTATGGCTTAGGTTACAACCTACAATTTCAGAAAACTGGAAACTTTTTAATTTGGGAAAGTGATTCTCTGGCGTACACTCCAAGTGGGGGGGCGGATTTAAACGATCCTGCTTCAACACTATCTTCGTATCAAGGAACAACCATTAATATTGATCCATATTTAAAGGTGTATGATAAAAAGAATAATTTACATGCCTTAAAAACAAGGTATTATTATGTTGATCGTGTTAACCTATCCAACACCTCGCAATCAACTACCTCGGGAATTATTTATGCCGATTACCAGTTTCAAAAAAAATGGGGTCCTGAAACAGTTTTAACCGCAGGAGGAACATTTACGCGAACTGATGTGACTTCAAACCTTTTTGGGAATCATTTTTCGTTGAATTACGCCCTATACACGCAGGTTGAAAAAAGCTTTTGGAACAAACTACATTTAACCGGTGGTGTTCGTTTTGAGTATTACGAACAAGATAACATTTCAGGTGATACAGATTTTTCATTCAGTAGTGATTCAACTGCCAAAACAATTCCTATCTACCCTATCTTCCGAGTTGGGGCGAGTTATAAATTGTTTAAGCATACTCACCTAAGAGCTTCCTTTGGTCAAGGTATCAGATACCCTTCCGTTGCAGAACGCTACACATTTACTTCTGTAGGTGCGCTAAATATTTTTCCAAATGCAGGTTTACGTCCTGAAAAAGGGTGGGCTGCCGAATTCGGTGTAAAACAAGTCGTGAAAATTGGAAAAAACTGGAAAGGAATTGTGGATGTAGCAGCATTTATAAACCAGTACGAAAATATGATGGAATTTACTTTTGGTGTGTTTATTCCAGATTCGGTTTCACCAAATCTTAATCCTGCATCTCCGTACTATATTGGAAAATATTTTGGTTTTCAAGCTCAAAATGCCGAGAAAGCCAGAATTGCTGGTGCCGAATTTTCTTTCAATAGCCAAGGGAAAATTGGCGAAGTTGAAGTAACTTCTTTGATGGGTTATACCTATATGAATCCAATTAGCCTTAACAAAGAAGCGGCTTATCTTAACACATTTTCTGATTCGGCAAGCAACACGTTAAAATACAGATTTAAGCACTTGGTAAAAGCTGATGTTGAGGTGACGTGGAAAAATATAAGTGTTGGTTTTTCAGCAAGATACAATAGTTTTATGTCTAATATCGACAAAACTTTTGTTGAAGGAATAAAAATTATTGACGGTTCAGTTGTTCAAATTCTTCCCGGTTTAGATCGATACAGAGAAGAGAATAATAAAGGGAGTTTAGTATTTGATGCTCGAATTGGTTATAGCTTTTTGGAACATTATCGAGTAGGTTTCGTTGTAAACAATTTACTTAATACAGAATACGACACGCGACCTGGAGATATTCAAGCTCCAAGATCGTTTGTACTTCAGTTACAATTGAAATTTTAAATGAAAATTATTGGAATAATTCCCGCTCGTTATGCTTCGTCTCGCTTTCCAGGCAAACCTTTGGTTGACCTAAAAGGAAAAACGATGATTCAAAGAGTTTATGAAGGTGCTATTAAATCCAACTATCTTGAAAAAGTAATCGTCGCAACAGATGACAAGCGTATTTTTGATGCCGTAAAAGAATTTGGTGGAAACGCTGTTATGACTAGTGAAAATCATACTACTGGTACTGATCGATGCGGTGAAGTAATTCAACTGTTTCCTGATGCAGATGTTGCTATCAATATTCAAGGTGACGAGCCATTAGTTGACTATAGACAACTCGACCAGTTGTGCGAAGCATTTAAGGATAAAAGTGTTCAAATTGCTACTCTAGGAATTAAAGCTGTTTCTGAAGAAGACAAAAGTAATCCCAACAGAATAAAAATTGTACTCGATAAGGATGAAAATGCCATGTACTTCTCAAGAAGCCCAATTCCAAATACCGTAAATTCAAAAAGGGAATTGGTTGAATCTTTTCCGTTTTACCGACACATTGGCTTGTACGCATTCAGGACTCAAGTGCTGTCCGAAATAATTCAATTGAAACCAACACAACTTGAACAAGTTGAATCCTTAGAACAACTCAGGTGGCTATATTATGGCTATAAAATAAAAGTTATTCCGACGGATATCGAAACGCCAAACATTGATGTTCCTGCCGATTTGGAAAAGGTCCTAAATGCGCTTTAGTTTTTCAACCCATTTATTTGTATTTTTGTAGCAATGACAACGATTGAAACTCTTATTGGAAATTTACTTTTACGACACAATTGTGTTATTGTACCTTCATTTGGTGGATTTGTCGCGAAGCAAAATTCGGCAAAAATAGATTTCAATGCTGGAAAAATGACTCCGCCTAGTAAGTCACTGTTATTCAATAAGCAACTAATTAATAATGATGGATTATTAATTAATGAATTAGCTCACGACAATGGTCTTACCTTTGACGCTGCCTCAAAAGCTGTGAACGAAAAAGTTGTGGCTTGGAATTCCATATTAAAATCTGGAAATAGAATTGAATTGGACCGTGTTGGTTTTTTATTCTTGGATGACGAAAAAAACCTGTGTTTTGAACAAGATCGTTTCTTTAATTTATTACTTCAGTCGTTTGGATTGAACCAAGTTCATTTCCTTTCAGAACAAGACATAAAAATTGCAGAGCATAAAGTCACATTAGTAGAGCAACTAGAAACTCGGATTGTTGAACCCACTTCTCAAACTGAAGAAATTAAGCATGTTGTACCAACTAAAGAAGTTTCAAGTCCTGTTTCAGATGCGAAAGTCATTGAACATCCAGCTTTAACAAATCAGCGTTCAAACACGTGGAAATATATTGCAGCAGCTTGCTTCTTGCCTATTGCTTTTTATTCGATTTGGATTCCAATGAAAACAGATGTGCTTGAATCAGGAGTTATTTCATTGCACGATTTTAATCCGTTCAAGCAACATGTTCAAGAACAATTTAAAACCCCTGGAGCAATAAAAACAGGTGAGTTAAACCAAATTGCTCACGAGGACTTAACATCAAAAATTAATGACATCTCAACCGATGTTACCGTTTACTCTTATAAATTTGATGAAGATCTATTCATTCCTGTTAGAGTAAATTCTGGAAGCACCGTTGAAAATGAACCGGTAACGAACTCAAAAGAGCCTGTTTCTATTTCTACTATGCATTATATTGTAGGTTGTTTTTCGGACAAAACAAACGCTGACAACCTAGTTTTAAAACTAAAGTCATCCGGGCTAATGGCTAAAATAGTGGACAACCATAATGGATTACACCGAGTTTCGGCTGGGGGAGCAATAACAACTGAAGGATTGAACTCTATTAAAATGACTGCAAACTCATTGGGATTGTCTGGCTGGATTTTAAAATAAATTTCCTTCTCGAAAATCAATTACATACGCTAAAACTAAAAAATGAATAAAACGATTACAACTTTCATCTTCATAGGATTGATTGGCTCAGCCATTGCTCAATTCGGATATTCTGAACCTGTTAAAAACGCTCCTGACAGCGAATATCAACTAACTAAAATATCGCATCTCGATGCTACACCGGTTCAAAGTCAAGGCCATACTGGTACATGTTGGAGTTTTTCAGCCTTGTCATTTTTTGAATCTGAATTAATCCGTCAAGGAAATAAAAACCCAGATTTGTTATCTGAAATGTACATTGTTAGAAAGGCTTACGAAGGTAAAGCTGATAAGTACATTCGAATGGACGGAAAAGTAAACTTTTCTGAAGGCGGCGCTTTTCATGATATTCCTTTTGTTATTCGTAACTATGGAATTGTTCCTTTAGACATTTATTCAGGTCTAAATTATGGTACTGATAAACACAATCACAGCGAAATGTTCAGCGTGCTTAATGGTGCTGTTCAAGGTGTGTTAGCACAAACTGGAGCGAAAGGGGGATTATCAAATGCTTGGAAAAATGCGTTAAACGGAATTCTCGATGCCTATTTAGGTGCAGATCCGAAAGAATTTGAATTCAAAGGAAAAAAATATACACCAAAATCTTACGCAAAAGAAATTGGCTTGGATATGGACAATTACTTGTCACTTACTTCTTTCACCAATCACGAATTGAACAAAGAATGCATGCTTGCCATTCCTGATAACTGGGCTTGGGGAAAAAGCTATAACGTGTCTTTAGATGATTTGATGGCTGCTACCGAATACGCTTTGAAAAACGGTTACTCAGTTGCTTGGGGAGCAGATGTTTCAGAAAAAGGTTTTAGTTTTAGCAACGGATTAGCTATTAATCCTGTGGATGATGCTACAATTAATGTAAGCGGAAAAGACAACAAAAACTTTTCTGATGGGGGTGCAGACAAGCAATCCAATGCCTTTAAAACTCCAGTGGAAGAAGTAAAAGTAACCCCTGAAATGCGTCAAGAAGGTTATGAAAACAAAACAACAACGGATGATCATGGAATGCACATTGTTGGACTGTATAAGGACCAAAAAGGAACGAAGTACTTCCTAGTGAAAAACTCATGGGGAACTGGAAATTATCCAGAAGGATTTTTGTACGTTTCAGAGAGCTACTTCAAATGGAAAACAATCAACGTTTATTTACATAAAGACGGACTGTCAAAAGAGCTAAATAAAAAGCTTGGATTAAACAATTAACGCATGTACGTTAAGAAAAACTACGGCTTCTTCATGACCTTTAACTGGTCGAAGAAGCCTTTTATTATTGGTGTTCTTTACGCACTAATTATTCCTGTCTCTTATACACATCTGACGCTGCCGACGATCTACTCTGTGTA
>CAJXRM010000087.1 GCA_913059205.1 uncultured Flavobacteriales bacterium | reverse complement strand
GCCTTCTCCCATTCTTTTCAAAGTCATTGCCATTTTTTGAGCGACATCACCCGAATAAAATAGCTATTGATTATATTTGGAATCGTTTCATTGAATTCACCTTTGCCGAGAGAACAAAAGCGATTTACGAAGAGCGGAATCAATTACTTTCCCAATTAAATCACAAAAGCCTACATCCAGAATCCGAAGTTGATAAAAAACGATTGGTATTGGTTGAAAGGAAACTGGAAGAGTTTGGTTCGAGATTTCCTGAGGTTAAAATATCTAGAATCTAACTAGTTATTCATTAACTTACAAACTTCATCCGAAGTAAGAAATAAATCGCATCTAGAAATGAAAGAGAGAGTAATGAACGACAATGTGAACTTCGTTACTTCACAAGCAGTGCTTGCTCTTGCTAAGTTCACGGTTCTTGGGTCTGCTCAGTTCAAGATTATTGAGTAGATTAAATTCACGATTTCGAACTTCACCGACTGAGCGGAGTCGAAGTCAGCCAATTTGAACAAATAAAAAAACCGCTCATTTTTCAATAAGCGGTCTTTTCTTTCATAAGTGGTAGTTACACTATCGTTTCTGAATAGGCATGATGTTTCCTGCGTATTCATTATTTTCATTTGGTTCGGCGTTTTCAATTGTCACCTTCCAAATATAAGTCGTTCCATAATTAACTCCATTTCCAGTTGTTTTATCAATTCCATTCCAAGCATGAGATGCATCATTTGATTGGAAAACAATATGTCCGTCTGTTGGATCAATTATAATTAAATTAAACTTAACGTTGCGTTGTGTTAATGCGAAAGGCATGAAAGTATTGTTTCTGCTATCGATATCTTCAGGTATGAATGAATTCACGGCCATTAAATTGTACTTTTCATCTATGTGAATTGATTTTGTAATATCGTTCGAACATCCGTTTACATCCTTTACTGATAAAGTAATGTCGTGATTACCAGATTTATAGAAGTGCGCATCTACTTTTTCTCCGTAAACGCGAGACTTTCCAATAATCCATGAGTGTTCAATTCCAGGAGTAGATGATTCTAACTTCGTAGTTGGTAATCCCTTTTCAAACTTTGTATCTGTATCTATCATGAAATCCGCTTTAGGCGCTCTTTTCACAAAAAATGTATTTGATTTTTTCGAATTACCATCAATCATTAAGGAAATTTCATGAGCTCCTTCCTTATTCATTCTCACTTTACGTTCAGAGTTTGCTGGAATCATGAAGTGCATTTCTGGTCCTTCAATTAAAACAGCGACGTCATTCGTATTTTTAATAAATGCTGTTTCACCTTCACAAACGTCAGTCACTTTAGGCAGAATGTAGTTTTTTATGGTATTTGAGTTTCCTGAATTTGAATTTCCTGAATTGGTTCCATTAGAAGTATTGGCTCCAGAGTTTCCAGTTCCGCTATTTGATCCAGTTCCGTTACCATTTCCACTGTTGCTTGACATAACGAAAGGATTGTGTTGAACAGTAGTTGAAGAAGTTGTATTAGAACGATTGTTATTCGATTCATTCGTTACAATTTCTTCAGATGTGTTTTCCGAAGTAACTCCTGGGTTCGTTTTATTTTGTTCGTTATTTTTCTCGACCGTTGAATTCGTTTTGTTTTCAACTATTTCAGTGTTTTTAGCTTGCTGAGGTGTTTCATTTACAGTTTCAGTTGAATTATTGAATGCTACATACGCAACAACACTTACAACCACTACAGAAGCCGCTGAAATGTACCATTTTAAATTTGAAGCTGGAGAGGTAACAGGTTTTACAGCGTCAAGCTTTGCTTGCATTGCCATCCACGCAGATGCATTGTATGGCATTTCGTGGTTTTCTAAACTCTGTTTTATTTTATTTTCTAAATTTTCTTTCATGTCAATCAATGTTCATGAATTTTTCTTTTAATATCTTTTGTAAATTCATTTTTGCCTTTGCAAAATTAGATTTTGACGTTCCTTCGCTGATTCCCAATATTTCCGCAATTTCCTTGTGTTTATAGTCTTCAAAGACATACAAGTTAAAAACGGCTTTATATGCAGGAGATAATTCGTTTATTGCCTCCATTGCGATCTCAGCTTTAATTTCAGTCAACTCAATTTCTTCCGATTCAATCATTGGGTTTGAGGCTCCCAACTTAAAATCTTCATCGTTGTCCGTTAGAATTGGATTTTTCTTCGATTTTCTGATACTATCAATAGCAGTATTTGCCATTATTCGTCTCATCCATCCTTCAAAAGACCCTTTATAGTCAAACGCATCTAATTTATCAAAGATCTTTATGAAACCTTCTTGTAAAACTTCTTCAGCCGAATCTCTATCCGTTGAATACCGCATACAAACGGAAAGCATTTTCCCATAGTAAAGCTTAAATAGCTCCTCCTGCGACCGTCTGTTATTGTCGAGGCATCCACTGATTATTTGCTCTAATTGTTCTTTGTTTTCCACATTCGTTTCATTGGTTAGACGCCAGTTGTTTTGTTAAGTTGCCTTTTTGCAAATAAAATAATTTTTTCGACTAAAAAAAACACCCAAAATAGGTCTTTTTTGTTAACTATTGTATTAAATTCGTAGTCCTTAGAAAATTTTAATAAGTTCAAATAATAAATAAATGAAAGTAACTGTTGTAGGTGCTGGAAATGTTGGAGCTACTTGCGCTGACGTATTGGCACAAAGAGAAATCGCTAACGAGATTGTTTTGTTAGACATTAAAGAAGGTTTTGCTGAAGGTAAAGCATTGGATATTTGGGAGACTTCCCCAATTAATTTATACGATTCAAGAACAATTGGATCTACGAATGATTATTCAAAGACAGCAAATTCAGATGTTGTTGTTATTACCTCAGGATTGCCAAGAAAACCAGGCATGTCTCGTGATGATTTAATCGCAACTAACGCTGGAATCGTTAAAATGGTAACTGAAAACGTGGTTAAGCATTCTCCAAATGCGAAAATCATTTGTGTATCAAACCCATTAGACGTAATGACGTATTGTACATATTTGAATGCAAAAATTGATAGAAGTAAAGTTTTTGGAATGGCTGGAGTATTAGATACAGCGCGTTACAGAGCATTTTTAGCGACTGAATTAAATGTTTCTCCAAAAGATATTCAAGCAGTATTGATGGGTGGACATGGTGATACGATGGTACCACTTCCACGTTATACAACAGTTGGAGGTATTCCAGTTACTGAACTAATAGCTGAGGATAAATTAAACGAGATCATCGAAAGAACGAAGTTTGGAGGAGGAGAAATTGTTAAATTATTAGGAACTTCTGCTTGGTATGCTCCAGGAGCTGCTGCTGCTCAAATGGTTGAAGCTGTAATTCGTGATCAAAAACGTGTGTTCCCTGTTTGCGCATTGCTAGACGGTGAATATGGAATGAAAAACATCTTTTTAGGTGTTCCTGTTGTTCTTGGAAAAGACGGTATCGAAAGAATTATTGAATTAGACTTGAACGATGATGAAAAAGCATTATTGGCTGAGTCAGCAGAAGCTGTTAAGAACGTAATGAATGTTTTAGATAATATGAATGTGAACGCTTAAGTTCAGATTGATAGACTTTTAAACGCTCGGATTTGAAATTCGAGCGTTTTTTTATGGAATTTTTTAATTCATTGCATCAAACTAATATGAAGACATTTTTAATTTTCCTCATAAGTTTATGTTCAAGTCTTGGATTTGGACAGGATTCAGTGGTTGTATGTATTCAATTAATTGATAAGCAAGATGGAGCTGGCATTCCTAATGCAGAAGTTCATTTGGAAGTGGATTCAATCGAAGTTAAGTTATCTTCCAATCGATTAGGGAAAGTTTATTTTCAAGGAATAAATAGTCAGACGTTCAATTTTAGAGCGACTCATTTTAAATTCAATGAAATTACTTATAAACGTAAAATTCCTACTAAGAATGTGTTGGATACGATCACGTACCAATTTGAAATGGAATTCATACGTGTTCAAAATCAAGAAGAAATGGTGGTTGCGGCACCTGGAGTTCCTACGGTTTTTTTTAAATCGAATCACTTATCTGTTGCTGATTTTGAAGTTTTAAGTTCTGGAGAAATGTTGTTGTTAACATATCCAAAACGATTAGTCAAAGGCAATGAGCTTCTTGTTTACGACGGAAGAAATGTAAAACGACGCTTCTCTGTACCTGATGTAGCCGAAGAATTGGTGCTGGATTATAGAAAGAACCCACATGTGATTTGTGAGAAAAATGTATATGGCGTGATTTTGAATAATAACGATATTTCTTTGAGCACTTTAGATAAAGCGTATTTTATGAAGTACCTCGCACCAATATTAGACACGAACAAAACAAAATTGTACTTCTCTAATTTTAATAAGGATTATCCAGCGTTTGATTATTTCACATATGATCAAATTGATTCATCTTACACTAAAATTCTTCAGATTAAAGATGATTTAATGATGGAGTTGTATCGCTCAGAATATAAATGGGTAGATGTTAGAACTAAATTATGGGCGAAAAATTTGGAACTTCAAACAGGAATAGATGCCGAAATTTATGTAGGAGCAAATTATTTCACTCAATCGCCTTATTACAAAGAATTGTATGCACCCTTGTTTCATCGGAATGACACCTTGTTTGTTTTTGATTATTATAAAGACAAATTGCGCACATACAATTATTTAGGTGATCCAATTGATAGTGTTTCAATATACCATCATTATGATAAGCGCAAAACAGGCTGGGAGAGTGAATTAATTCAAGATAGTAAAACTGGAGAAATTTATGGATTGTTCGATCGTGCAGGCTTCTCTTATTTAGGACGAATCGATACTAAAACAGGTGAAATAACTGAGCAAGTTAAACTTGAATATCGTTTTGTCGAAAAAATTGCGATTCACAACAATTTCGTTTATTACATATATAGACCGTTTGAGTCTCCACAAAAGAAGTATTTGTACATGGAACGCTTGCCTTATTCATTCGGAAATGCAAATCTTATCGAATCTACCGTCCAAGATTAAAGAGATTTAGGAATAAATTTAGACCTTTGTTACTCAATTCTTTATTTGATTAAAACATGGAAGGTAAAATTGCACTAATTGGATGTGGAAATTTAGGAATGTCAATTCTTAATGGATTAATGAATCACGATTCGTTTAAACATAGATCTATTTTCGCAACAAAGCGAAATATAACTGATTTATCTCACATCAATTCACCCAATGTTACTGTAACATGTGACAATGAATTGGCCGTGCGTGAATCGGAAATTATAATCGTTGCTTTAAAACCATTTAATATTTTAGAAATTCTAGAGGGATTAAAGAATGAAATCACTGAAAAACATACAATTGTTTCATTGGCAACGGGTGTTTCTATAGATGAAATTCGATCGGTAATTGGAAATAAAGCATCCGTTTTTCGTGCTATGCCTAATACTGGAGCGGGAGTTAGTGAATCAATGACGTGTATTTGTACAGATGAAAAAATGAATGTCAAAAAAGAAAATGTAAAATCTATTTTTGATGCGATTGGTACAACAATTTACATTGATGAAAACTTAATGGAGTCTGCCACTGTCCTCGGTGCCTGTGGAATTGCTTATGTTTTACGTTTCATGCGAGCCATGATTCAAGGAGGAATTCAGATTGGATTTGATGCAAAAACTGCCAGCACAATTGTCGCTCAAACTGTAAAAGGGGCTTCGGAATTGTTGATTCAAAACAAACAACATCCTGAATATGAAATTGATAAGGTAACTACTCCAAAAGGGTGCACAATTGTTGGATTGAATGAAATGGAACACAATGGATTTAGTTCTTCACTCATAAAGGGATTGATTGCTTCATTTGATAAAATTGAAAAGTAAATGTCAAAAATTAATGAGTTAAAAGTAAGTAATACATTTTGTGCAGAACTGCCGGCAGACCCAATTGAAGGTTCGGCAAGGAGACAAGTGGAAAATGCTTGTTTTTCCTATGTTGCGCCAACTTCCCCTTCACATCCATCTTTAGTTCATGTTTCAAATGAAATGTTGAAAGAATTGGAAATAACAGATGCGAATTCGAATGACTTTTTAGAAATTGTAACAGGTAAGCAGCAGTTCCCTGATTTTAAATCATACGCTATGTGTTATGGTGGACATCAATTTGGGAATTGGGCAGGACAATTGGGTGATGGTAGAGCAATAAATATCGCCGAAGTTGAAGTAAATGATAAACCGTGGGTCTTGCAGTTAAAAGGAGCAGGGCAAACGCCTTATTCTCGAGGAGCAGATGGATTGGCTGTATTACGTTCTTCTATACGCGAATATTTGTGTAGCGAAGCGATGTATCACCTCGGTGTCCCAACAACTAGAGCACTCTCCATCGCGCTATCTGGAGATAAGGTGATGAGAGATGTTTTATACAATGGTAATCCTGCTGAAGAAAAAGGAGCAATTGTTTGTCGAGTTGCACCTTCTTTTATTCGCTTTGGGAATTTTGAGATTTTTGCGTCGAGACAAGATGATAAAACGCTGAAGGAATTGGTTGATTATACTATTCGACATTTCTATTCGCATCTCGGAGAACCTTCAAAAGAAACGTATTTGGATTTTTTCAAAGAGGTCATGCTCTCGACAAAGAAACTAATGCTTGATTGGCAACGTGTTGGTTTTGTGCATGGTGTAATGAACACGGATAATCTTTCTATTTTGGGTTTGACAATTGATTACGGTCCTTATGGTTGGTTAGAAGATTATGATCCTGATTGGACACCTAATACAACCGATGCAGAAAATAGACGCTATCGCTATGGAAATCAGCCTTCGATTGGATTATGGAATTTAACGCGGTTGGCGAATGCACTTTTTCCCTTGATAGAAGAGGCCAAGCCTTTAGAATCAATTCTTAAAGAATACCAAGAAAATTTTCGAGAGGAATATTTAACGATGATGCTTTCTAAAATTGGTGTTTTCAAGCTAAAAAACGGTGACAAAAACTTAATCAGCGATTTACAAATTTTATTGAAAAAAACTGAAGTTGATATGACCTTGTTCTTTAGAAATGTAGCTGAATTTGATTGTGACCATCCCGTTGATTTCTTCGTTCAAATAACCAAAGACTCGTATTTGTCAAATGAAGAAATTGGTGAAAACAGGTTAGCTTGGGAACAGTGGTTGATAAATTATGCAGAGCGATTATCACTAGAGGAATTAACTAAGGAAGAAAGGGTTAAATCCATGAACTCAATCAACCCTAAGTACGTCCTTCGAAACTACATGGCTCAATTGGCGATAGATGCAGCAGAAAAAGGAGATTATTCAGTGCTAAATGAATTGTACGAATTGCTTAAAAATCCCTACGATGAGCAACCGGCAAGTCAGAAATGGTTTTCAAAACGACCGAATTGGGCCAACAACAAAATTGGTTGTTCTATGTTGTCGTGCAGTTCATAATCAAGGAGGATAAGGACCGTTGTAATAATCACACGGGTTGATTCCTGTATAACAACGTGACGAAACTGTGCAGTTAAGAATTTTTGTAGCTTCATTCGAAATAACTTCGAATTCTACGAGATTTGATTCCCACCATTTCTTATAACAAATACTATCCCCTGGAATGATATAACTTCCACCAGAGCGTTCTGCGTTTAAAAAAAACTGGTTAAAGGGTATATCTTTGTATTTTTCTTTTAGGGTATACTTTCCTTCTGGTAAATTCAAGTATAAAACTCCGTTTTTCGCATTTACATCTTTTTTTGATCCATCAATCGTATTAGTCAAAACTAAACCAGCATCATAAGGTTTTGATCTGTTGAGTTGTTCATCAGAAGGATAAGCTCCTCCGCAATAAGGAATATGCTCGCGAATCATAATTTGCACATTATGTTGCGGAACCTCAACAGCTACTTCGGTTTCATTTTTTTCAACACCTTGAGAACTGACCGAATTTACAGCACAAGATCCTAAGATGAATACAAGGAATAAAAAAGTATGAATTTTCATATATTTCAGTTTTCATTCTTGTACAATCATTCCTGAATATTGTTCAACTAAGGGATTTGAAAATTTATATTCACATTAGCCGAAGCACTTCCTAAAGCGCCTAAGGTTAGTGGTACATCAAAAGATGAATTCATGTAATCACCACTTGTAAAGTTATAATCTCCGTTGCTGTCATAAATTGCATTCACGTAGTAAGTTCCAGGATGCATATAATTAAAGTTAAAACTAGTTGAAGCAGCGGCGTCAACAAATACGTATCGCGAACGATACTTCATGTTATTTATAGAGAAAACACTTCCTGGAAACAATGGCTGAGTAGTGATGCTGATCATTATTTTTTTTGAAGGATCTACTACTGGTGGGTTTGAAACGGTTATATTTATTGTTGAATTCCCCAAATAAGGCTGTTGCGATTCAGGATATGGATCTTGAGCTGCTGAGTAATAAATTGCCTCTGTTGCTCCATCGAACGTAGTCGTGAAATCACGTGTAAGTTCTTTTTGAGGGTAACTGAAAAGTGCAATTGCATCTTGAGCAGAAGATTGATCTTGAAGCTTCGCGCGCCAAATCATGTGTGTTACCGCTGTTGATAGCGTATTGTATTGATTAGTGTAGACATGCATGATTAAACTATCTTGTTTGAATGTTACGTCTGTATAAACACGCGATTTTCCAGCCACAGGATCAGCAAATCGATAGAATGAGATACCCGGAGCTTGTCCAACACTATCAATAAGCTGGTACGAATTACGTGTTTGTCCCGCAAAACCACCACCATTTCTAAATGCCATTTTATATTCACAATTGTGTTTCGCAATAAAGAAGCTCATGAAAATATCATTCACCAAATCAAGTTCATTTTTCGCTGAAACTTGAGAAGCGGAAATTGGTCGAAAATCAACGATCCATTCTGGATAACTGCCAAGCGGAGTAGGAGAGTACACAGGACCATTCCAAATCCCAGGCAATTTTTCCAATATAGAATATCCTTTCACATTTGTAGATGCATCGATCGTCATTGATGAACAGTCGACACTGCCATTGTCAATTACATCTTCTGGTTTGTCGTCTTTACACGAACTGAAAAGCAAAATAATAGCGGAAAATAACGAAAGAAAAAGTGTAGTTTTCATAGTAATATGTTGATTAGATTACTAAAATACAAAATTAGGGGTTTTATCGAGTACATTCTAGCCAATAAAAAAGGGCCTTAGTTTCCTAAAGCCCTTTTCAAAGTATAATAAAAGAAGGATTATTTTCCTTTCTCCATTTTTTCTTTTAATTCAGCCAATGCATCCAAATCACCTAATGTAGATTTTTCGTTTGATTGGTTAACAGTGTTAACTGCTTTAGAAGATCCACCTTTAGAAGATTTTTCTTTTGAAGCACCACCAGCTGGTCTGTCATCTCCTTCTTCGAATGTACGCGTGTGAGAAACAACAATTTTACGAGCATCTTTGTTGAATTCAATCACAACGAAATCCAATGTCTCATCCACTTCTGCGTTAGATCCATCTTCTTTTCTCATGTGACGAGCTGGACAAATTCCTTCTAAACCGTAAGGTAAAGAAACGATTCCAGACTTGTCTTTGTTTTCAACGATTGTTCCTTGGTGAGTTGAACCTTCAGTAAATGTAGATTCAAATACTTCCCATGGATTTTCTTCCAATTGTTTGTGACCTAAAGAAATACGACGACTTTCTCTATCGATTTCCAATACAGTAACATCCATTTGATCATCTACCTTGCAGAATTCTGATGGGTGTTTGATTTTCTTTTGCCATGAAAGGTCAGAAATATGGATTAATCCATCAACTCCTTCTTCTAACTCAACGAAAACACCGAAGTTAGTGAAGTTACGAACTTTAGCTGTGTGCTTAGTTCCAACTGCATATTTCCCTTCAATTGCTTCCCATGGATCTGGCATTAATTGCTTAATACCTAAAGACATTTTACGCTCTTCACGATCTAAAGTTAAAACAACAGCTTCAACTTCGTCACCAACGTTTAAGAAATCTTGCGCAGAACGTAAGTGTTGTGACCAGCTCATTTCTGAAACGTGAATCAAACCTTCAACTCCAGCAGCGATTTCAACGAAAGCACCGTAATCAGCCATAACAACTACTTTACCTTTCACTTTGTCACCAACGTTAATTTCTGTGCTAAGTGCATCCCAAGGATGAGCTTGTAATTGTTTTAATCCTAATGCAATTCTTTTCTTATCGTTATCGAAATCCAAGATTACAACGTTCAATTTTTGGTCTAATTCAACGATTTCTTCTGGGTGGTTAACACGTCCCCAAGATAAATCCGTGATATGAACAAGTCCGTCAACACCACCAAGATCGATAAATACACCGTATGAAGTAATGTTTTTAACTGTTCCTTCCAATACTTGACCTTTTTCAAGACCAGAGATAATTTGTTTCTTTTGTTCTTCAAGCTCAGCTTCGATAAGTGCTTTGTGAGATACAACAACGTTTTTAAATTCTTGGTTGATTTTTACAACTTTGAACTCCATGTTTTTACCTACATAAACATCGTAGTCACGAATTGGCTTAACATCGATTTGAGATCCTGGTAAGAATGCCTCTAAACCAAATACATCAACGATAAGTCCACCTTTAGTTCTGCATTTAACGAAACCTGTAATGATTTCACCTGTAGCTAAAACATCGTTTACTTTAATCCAAGCACTGTGAACACGAGCAATTCTATGCGATACTACAAGTTGACCATATTTGTCCTCTTGTGTTTCTACATAAACATCAACGCTGTCACCAACTTTTAAGTCTGGGTTATAACGAAATTCACTTGTTGGAATAATCCCTTCAGATTTCGAACCAATGTTTACAACAACTTCTTTTTTGTTCAAACTAATTACTGTTCCAACAATTACTTCTCTTTCAGCTATTGCATTTAAAGTAGTTTCGTATTTATCAGATAATTCTGAACGTTCTACTTTTGTGTAACCGTCTAATGCTAATGCATCCCAGTCAAATCCTGCAGTTCCCTGCATTTGTGTTTCTTTTGCCATTTTGGCTTTAAAATTTGTATTTCGAGTAACCTAAAATCCCGAAAGAAATAAATAAACGTCGCAAAGTTATTAGGTTAGCGACATAAAAAGCATATAACCTCGTGTTATACGGGGTGCAAAGATAGAACTTTAAATTGAAAACCAATTGTTTGACCAAAAAAAATCTCGTTTTCCACTGATGAAAAACGAGACTTTAAATTTATTTTTTGGTTTACTTGATTGCGTCTGCACGCTTTTTGTATTCCAATGCTTTTTCTGAATTGCCAAGATTACGCTGTAACTGGAATAGAATCGTTAAAACTGCCTTGTCTTCAGGGAAATTAACGATATATTTTTCCAAAGGAATAAGTGCTCTTTCGTATACTTCGCCACTTTGTTGTTTTACTTTGTTGTAATTTGGATCACCAAAAGGCATTTGATCAGCTTCTAATTTTAAATCTCCAGCCCATGTAACCAAATGCGCTCCAAGTTGATATTGTGCGTCAGCATAATTTGGGTCAATCTCCAAGGCTTTGTTAAGAGCAATTTCTGCCTTTTCATTTTCCTTTAGGTCGATGTAAATTGTACCGATTGTATAGTGCAACTGTTTGTTGTTTGGATCAGTCTTAATCGCATCGGATAAAGCCTTTTCTGCTCCTGCAGCATCACCTGCGTCGATGTTTGTGTTTACCAACTCCAATAGTAATTCTTTGTCCGATGGATTCGTTTTACGAGCTTCAGCGATGATGGCTTTTGCTTTTTCTAGATTTCCTGATTTACGGTGAGAGCTTGATGCTAAAATAGCAGAAGTTGTACCTCGGTAACCAACTTTGGCTAATCTTTCATATCCTATAGCAGCTTTATCAAATTTCTCTGCTTTTTCATAACACAATGATGCGTTGAAAACCGCTGCACTATCTAATTGGTCAATTGCGTCGCTATATTTTGCTTCAGTTTCATATAATTCTGCTGCAGCCTCATACTGTTCTGCGTTATATGTCATTCCCGCAAATTGATTCAATAATGCAATCTTTTGGTAGACAGATTGTTCAACATCTGACTTCATTTTGTTCCCAGCATCATATGCTTTGTCAAAAGCTGCGATAGATACGTCAATCGCATCATCTCCGCCTTTGCGGATAAATGCTGTATCCATTGATTGCATTCCAAGAACTAAAAAGTTAGCATAAATCTCACCTTTTAACCAAAGTGTTTTTTGACTTTCCTTCGTTTCTTCATGCGCAGCTGCTAGATCAACAAATTCCTTTGCCGCAAGCAATGCTTTTTTTGCATTTTCAACATCACCAGTCATTAAGCTAGTCATGTATTTATTTTTAAATTCTACTGCTGCACTTGTTTCATTTTTTTTCTGACCAAATGCAATTCCTGTTACTGCAACCAGTCCAAGTGTAAGCTGTCTCTTATACACATCTGACGCTGCCGACG
>CAJXRM010000086.1 GCA_913059205.1 uncultured Flavobacteriales bacterium | reverse complement strand
CTACACAGAGTAGATCGTCGGCAGCGTCAGATGTGTATAAGAGACAGATACAGGAGGACACACGAAGAATCCTACTTATCAAGATGTATTGAGTCACAAATCTGGTCATTACGAGGCAATTGAAATTACCTACGACGCGAACAAAACAAGCTACGAAACATTGGCTAAATTGTTTTTTGAAATTCATGATCCAACACAAGCGAATGGACAGGGCAATGACATTGGACAACAATATGAATCAGTTGTCTTTTATGCAAATGATGAGCAAAAAAACACAGCAACTCGATTAATTCAACTTTTGAAAAAGAAAGGGTTTAAAGTCGCTACAAAACTAATTGCGGCAACAACTTTTTGGAGTGCTGAACAATATCATCAGTCGTATTATGAAAAAGGCGGTGGAACACCTTATTGTCATAAAAAAGTGAAGAGGTTTTAAGATTTACTTTTCTTTTTTTTCATGAAAATGATGGGTTTTCAACACTGGTAAGGTGAATACAAGAATTTATGAGACAAAAAAATATCGGGGAATGCCCGATATTTTTTTTTTGATATTTAGTATAAAATTAAAATCCTGTGACTCCATTCACAGTAGTATATTTCAAAACGTTTTTCTTATCTGGGTGAATTCGAGCAAATGCCGACTGAACAGCCAAAGTTCCTTCATGGAAGCCGCACAAAATCAATTTTAATTTATTCGTATAGGTGTTGACATCACCTATTGCATAAATCCCTGGAATGTTTGTCGAATAGTCAAGGGTGTCTACGACAATTGCATTCTTATCTATTTCCAAGCCCCAATTCGCTATTGGTCCTAAACTTGGTTTCAGTCCAAATAAGGGAATAAAATGATCCGTCTCCTTTACAAATTCTCCTTGTGTATCGTGTTTAATTACAACATTTTCTACTTTGCCATTTCCTCCAATACCAATAACTTCGGCTTCAGTAATAAGATTAATTCTACCTTCGTCAGCTAAATCCATTACTTTTTGAACTGAATCCAAATGTCCTCTAAACGAAGAACGACGATGAACCAAAGACACTTCTTTTGCTATTTTTTTATCTGCTAGAAAAATTGCCCAATCCAAAGCCGAATCTCCTCCTCCTGAAATCACACATCGCTTTCCTTGGTAAAATTCTGGATCTTTAATGATGTACTCAACTCCTTTGTCTTCAAAGTTTTCCAATCCATCAATTGGTGGTTTACGCGGTTCAAAAACACCTAAGCCACCAGCAATCATCACAATTGGAGCTTCGTGTTGTGTTCCTTTACTTGTTGTAACAACAAACTGATCTTCATCATTTTTATCAATCGAAACTGCTGCCTCACCCAATGTAAAACCAGGTTTAAAAGGTGCCGCTTGGTCCATTAAATTATCGATTAATTCTCCAGCCAAAATAGAAGGAAAGCCTGGTATATCATAAATCGGTTTCTTAGGATAAATCTCAGAACACTGTCCACCTGCTTGAGGCAAGGAGTCAATTAAATGACATCTTAGCTTCAAAAGCCCTGCTTCAAATACTGTAAAAAGTCCAACTGGCCCCGCTCCGATAATAATTATATCTGTTTTGATCATTGTATGCGTTTTTCAAGCTTCAAAATTAGTAATTAGAAGAGGATTAAATATGATTTATATTCGTATTTCCTGAATATTATCAAAAATCTTTCCGGCCATTTCTTCCAATGGCAAGTCGTTATTATCAGTTCCAAAAGGTTCCTCAATTTCTTCGGAAATATATTCCAAACCGACAAAAATGTAAAAAACCAATACCGTAACTCCTATTGACCAGTAATGCAATGCCTCGACGAAAGCAAATGGTGTAAGTAGGATGAAAATAAAAATCAGTTTCTTCAAAAACATATTGTAACTGTATGGAATGGGTGTGTTTTTAATTCGTTCGCATGCGCCTAAAATATCCGTTAATGACTTCACTTCCTTGTCTAACATTAACATTTCCTCTTCAGACAGATGTTTATTGTTTTTCAATTGTTTCAATAAGATATAAATCTGTCCTGCAATTGCGTTTGGAATATGCTTCTTACCGCGTAGCTTCTTTTTTAATTCGTCAGAAAGGGGCAAATTATCAATCTCAATTTGATCTCTTAAGTGGAATTTTAATGACTTTGGGAATGACGCCATCCAATCGTACAATTGGTCTTTAACTTCACTTTCTGAATCGGGCACGAAAGCCTTAATTTTCAAAGCAAAATTTCGTGCATTGTTTACAAGTGCTCCCCAAAGCTTTCTTCCCTCCCACCATTTATCGTATGCAGAGTTAATCCGAAAAACAAGTAACAAAGAAAAAGCGAATCCAATAAAGCTAAAAAACTGACCAATTTTCGAGAAAATATATTCGTATTGCTGTAGATAGGTCTGCTCTAAGTAGGCGAATCCTGCCGAAAATAGTGCAACTATCAATAATTCGTAACGAAATGTGTAAACGGTATCTGTTTTATGGAATGACAGAATATGACGAAACCATGTTTTAGAATTGTACTTAATCATGGCACAAAGTTAATTATTTTGAGTGATTCAAATTATTAATAAACTATATAGATTCACTATTGAAATTAAGGTTTACAGCGAACGTTTCGCGAATTCCCACATTACAATGCCGGCACAAACTGAGACATTTAAACTATGCTTTGTTCCGTACTGAGGAATCTCAATAATATGGTCAGATGCATCAATCACATCCTGATTTACGCCATTTACTTCATTCCCAAAAACCAGCGCATAATGTTCGTTAGGTAGGTTTTTAACATCTTGTAAAAGTGTTGTTTCTTCCGTTTGTTCAATCGAACAAATTACTATTCCCTTTGCCTTTAATTCTTCCACAACTTCCATAGTTGTTTCACGGTGCTCCCATTCTATCGTTTCGGTTGCTCCAAGTGCCGTTTTCTGAATTTCACGATGCGGTGGCTTTGCTGTTATCCCGCACAAATAAATTTTATCAACATTGAAGGCATCACTCGTTCTAAAAAATGATCCGACGTTCGTCAAACTTCTTATTTCATCAAGTACGATAGTAATTGGAAACTTTTTTTGCGACTTGAATTCTTCCTCCGTCACACGATTCAATTCCCATAATTTTAACTTTTTATTCATAAGTAAGACTTTTAGACTGCAAGAGTCAAGACTTCAAGACCGATTCTTCCCCTGATAAGAGTTATTGTTGAAAAGATAAGCTCCTTTCATTCTTTGTCTATCAATGTGATTCTTTACTTTTATGATACAAAAATTAAAAAATCATTCGACTTGGCGAAGGTAAAAACAGAAAAAGGTGCGAAAGAAACACCTTTGATGAAACAATATAATGCAATTAAAGCGCGTCACCCTCAAGCATTGTTGCTTTTTAGAGTGGGCGATTTCTATGAAACGTTTGGAGAAGATGCTATAATCGCTTCAAAAATTTTAGGAATCGTTTTGACGAAAAGAGGTGCAGGTTCATCTTCTGAAATAGAATTAGCTGGTTTTCCCCACCATTCGATGGATACGTATTTACCAAAATTGGTTCGAGCAGGACAACGTGTAGCAGTTTGTGATCAGTTGGAAGACCCCAAAATGACAAAAACAATTGTTAAGCGTGGTGTAACAGAATTGGTAACTCCAGGTGTTTCATTCAATGACCAAGTATTGGATACAAACAAAAATAATTTTTTATGTTCTGTTCACTTCGGTAAAGACATTTTAGGAATCTCCTTTTTGGATGTTTCAACGGGAGAATTTATGGTAGCTGAAGGATCCAAAGAGTACATTGAAAAACTCATTCAAGGTTTCGAGCCAACAGAAATAATCTACAATAAGCGAGATTCAAAGCATTTCGATGAAGTATTTGGAAATAGTTATTACTCTTTTCGATTGGAAGATTGGGTGTATAGCTCAGATTACGCGCATGAAAAATTGAATCAACAATTTGGAACGAAGTCATTGAAAGGATTTGGAGTTGACAATTTAGAAATGGCAATTATCGCCGCCGGTGCAATCGTTCATTATTTATCCGAAAATCAACACGATCGACTAGGGCACATTACCGCAATTTCTCGTATAGAAGAAGAAAAATACGTTTGGCTGGATAGATTTACGATTCGCAACCTCGAATTATTAAGCTCTCAACATGAAAATGCAACTACGCTTATTCAAATATTAGATCAAACGAAAACCCCAATGGGTGGACGTATGATGAAGCGCTGGATGGTTCTTCCTTTGAAAGATTTAAAACCAATCCAAGATCGTTTAAATGCTGTTGAAGCTTTTTATACAAATGAAGATTGCACATATGAATTAGGCGAGCGATTAAAACAAATTAATGATTTAGAACGAATCATTTCTAAAGTGGCTGTTGCGAAGATTAATCCACGAGAAGTTTTACAACTAAAAAGAACGTTGAAACAGCTTACACCAATCAAAGAAGTGATTAAAGAAATGAATTCTGATGTTCTCAATAAAATTGCAGACCGAATTAATCCCTGTCTTGATTTATTAGAAACGATTGAAAAAACCGTCCACGAAGAAGCCGCTGTTCAAATTGGAAAAGGCAAAGTTATTGCTGACGGTGTAAATACTGAATTGGATGAGCTGAGAGCGATTTCGACATCTGGAAAAGATTATTTGCAGGCCCTTCAGGAAAGAGAAAGTGCCCGAACAGGAATTCCCAGTTTAAAGGTTTCGTTCAATAATGTTTTTGGTTATTATTTAGAAGTTCGAAACACGCATAAAGACAAAGTCCCTGAAGAATGGATCCGTAAGCAAACCTTGGTAAATGCAGAACGATACATTACAGAGGAATTAAAAGAATATGAATCCAAGATTTTAGGTGCAGAAGATAAGATTTATACAATTGAATCAAGATTGTATCAAGATTTAGTTTTTGCAATGTCGGATTATACCGAGCCGATACAACTAAACGCATTTATTATTGCTCAACTCGATTGTTTGCTTTCATTTGCCGAAACAGCAAAAGCAAATAATTATGTGAAGCCCATCATGGATGAGTCCTTTTCAATTGACATAAAAAATGGTCGTCATCCTGTGATTGAAAAACAATTGAGTGTTGGGCAAGAATATGTGGCAAATGATGTTTATTTAGACAACGACACACAACAAATTATGATGATTACTGGACCTAATATGTCTGGTAAAAGTGCTTTACTTCGTCAAACCGCATTGATTTCAATACTAGCGCAAATGGGAAGTTTTGTACCTGCAGATTCAGCAACATTGGGCTTAGTCGATAAAGTGTTTACGCGCGTTGGTGCGTCCGATAACATTTCTTCGGGAGAATCGACATTCATGGTTGAAATGAATGAAACGTCAAGTATTTTGAATAATCTTTCAAATCGTTCTCTTATTCTTTTGGATGAGATAGGTCGTGGTACAAGCACATACGATGGAATTTCTATTGCATGGGCGATTGCAGAGTATATCCATGAACATCCAAAAATGAAAGGTAAAACTCTGTTTGCCACACATTATCATGAGTTGAATGAAATGACCAATCGCTTTGCAAGAGTGAAAAACTTCAATGTGTCGGTAAAAGAATCAGGAAAGAAAATCTTGTTCTTACGAAAATTGGTTGAAGGAGGAAGTGAACACTCTTTCGGAATTCATGTTGCGAAGCTAGCTGGAATGCCGAATCAAGTCTTGGATAGAGCAACAAGTATGCTATTGCAATTAGAATCGTCTCACGAATTGTCTGGTAAAAAATCTACGAAGAAAGAAAATGCCAAAGCATCGCTTGTTGATGATATGCAATTGAGCTTTTTTCAATTGAACGACCCTGTATTAGAACAGATTAGAGAAGAGTTGGTTAGTATCGATATCAATACCTTAACTCCAGTCGAAGCATTGATGAAATTGAATGAGATAAAAAAATTGACGGGCGGTTGATTTTTTTCGCTTTCAAATGGGGAGATTAAAAAAAACTTATTACATTTGTCGCCCGTTGCAGAACGACGCACGGAATTTTGAAATTATAGCGATGTTGCTTGATGCAACTGAAAAGCGAGAGTAGCTCAGTTGGTAGAGCACGACCTTGCCAAGGTCGGGGTCGCGGGTTCGAATCCCGTCTCCCGCTCAAAAATGACATAAAGAGCAGAGATAGTAAACTTTCTAATTAACGAATTAGTTACTTACAATTAAAAGGGTTCATCGAAAATAATCCCGTCTCCCGCTCAAAAATAACTACCTTGATTTATCAGTCCGATAAGTCAAATGCTCGAGTGGTGGAATTGGTAGACACGCCGGACTTAAAATCCTGTGCCTGTATGGGCGTGCGGGTTCAAGTCCCGCCTCGAGTACTATTAAGCCTCATAATCAATAGATTATGAGGCTTTTTTGCTTTAACTATTCGATTCAAAATATACTGAACTTTTCTTCGTTATTGCCTATGAACAAAAATGACTGCCTATAAACATTAATACCTAACCAATAATCTTTTACATTATGCTAAGATTTAATTTTTATATGTTAATTATTCTATGTTCAACTATCACGGCGGCGCAAGAAGTTGAAACAAAATTGAAATACAAGCCGACCTTCGGATTTAATTTTGGTGTGAACCAATCTATCCTATATAATTCAAATGATACAGACCAATTAACCATTAAAAATGGTTTAGGTTTTCGGTTAGGGGTTACCTCCAATTTTCCACTCAAAAAAAATTGGTCATTAGCCCCAAAGGCAGAACTCTCTTTTAACAATGCACGAATCATTCAAGAGAATGTAGTCTATAAGGTGGACCCGAAAAACTTGGATTTTATGGTGCATGTTAAATATAATTTTAAGGGGTTTAATTCAAAAGCTCGACCCTATTTTTACTTTGGACCAAGTATTCGTGTACCTGTTAACGGTAATTCAGAAAATTACATTTATGCGACTAAACCCTCTCTGGCATTAGACTTTGGTTTTGGAGTTGACATTGAACTTAAAAACTTTTTAATATCACCTGAATTAAGGTTTAGTGGAGGATTAACGGATATTAGGAAAAATCCTTCCGGCAAACTATTACATGGTTCGAATGCAGCAATTATCTTGAATTTTTCAGGAAAATAATTAGTGTCACTGAATCATAACTTTGTTAAGTTAAAAAAACCTGACAGCCTTTAGATCGTCAGGTTTTTTTTATGTTAATTGGATCTTATTGCCCCTGTCTCACGAATTGTAATTCAGTAATCAATTTAATATCATCACTTACTACAATACTTCCTGCTTCGGTGATTGCACTCCATTTTAATCCGTATTCACTTCGTTTTATTTTTCCATTGATCGTTAACCCCGCTTTTGTTTGTCCGTATGGGTCTATTACAATTCCACCGAATTCTGCGTTCAACTCAACTAATTTTGTCACATCTCTAATACTCAGTTCACCTAAGATCGTTAATTCTCCATCACCAATATCCTTTACCGATGTGCTTTTGAAATTTAATTTTGGATATTCCGCTGCATTGAAAAAATCATCTGATTTTAAATGTGCATCTCTATCCGCAACTCCGGTATTAACAGAATCAATGTCAGCTGAAAAAAAGAATTGTGCTTTTGAAAAATCTTCACCTTGCGTTACTGCTTCTGCATCAAAAGATCCAAAAAAACCATTAACGTTTGTGATCATCATGTGTTTTACTTTGAAACCTACTTCGCTATGCGCTGAATCTACTTTCCATTTTGTTTCCATACTTTATCTTATTTAAATTGTTAAACTCTTTAAGACAAAAGTATCAAGACATAAATGCCCTCACATTGATGTATGATAAGAAATAAAAATCTAAGGAAAAAAAGTATTCATCAACATGTAGTCAATGTTACCTGCTTGTTGATGACAACTAATACAAGAAGCCCCTTTCTCTGTAGCACTTGCAGAAATTGTTTGATCCTCGTTGATGTACCCCCAAACCCAACCATTTGCATCTGCATTTTCGTTGTTTGCTGCTTTAAAAAGAATTGCATAGCGTTCTAAAGAACCATTATCATTAATTAGCTCTTTAACAATTACCGATCCTTCAGGGAACACAGCCGTTGATTCGATTTTACCAGCGCCATCTAATTGAGTAGCTGCAATCGTATTAAAACGTGTTCTGAGGCTTGGGAAATTATGACCCGAACCTGAACTTTTGGGCAAAAGTGCATCTGTATTCTTATACCAAGTAAACCCAGCTGTTTCTTGTGCCATTTTGAAAAGCTCCAAGTCAATACCATCGAGCGTTTTATCTTTTTTGCAGGAAGCAAAAACAAATAGGAAGGAAAGTGTTACAAGAATTTGGTATTTCATATAATTCAAAGTTTTATTCTAAGACGTTCAATATCGTGATTCCTTTCATGATTTAAAAATTTAATCAAAAAAAAACCTTCGCTGTGCGAAGGTTTTAATTCATTTGAAGAAATTATTGTAATCGTTTAACAGAAGTTCCGTCTGTATAAAGATCAATTACTACTCCAGTATAACTTGAGTCAACTTCTTGACCTAATAAGTTAATCGTGTTGATTAATGCTTTTGCAACTTTGTCGTTATTAATAGATATAATTTTAACATTTGAAACGCTACCATCCATATCTGTTTGGTATAATTTATAATAATTTACACCACCATCAACGTTATCGTGATCGAGTGCATATTTTTGCATATCATCCGTTGTACCTGCTCCATTAACATTTCCAATTACTCGCCAATTTTGAGCATCTTTAGAATGTTCAACAGTGAAATAATCATTGTTCATTTCAGATTCTGTTTTCCAATGAAGTCGATTTCCGTCTACCATTGCCTCCGCATAAAAACTTAATAATTCTACCGGTAATACTGTACAATCCAAACCAGCCGTTCCAGGGAAATCAACTGTAAAAGGAGAGGTTGTAGAAGAGAAATTATCAATTAAAATCACAATTACATCTCCAACATTTAAGTTTAATGTACTCACCCAGTTGTCTCCAGATGCATCTTCAGATGCATCAACCGCGCCGTTACCTAAACCAGTATCATAACTACCATTCAAACCTGCTCCAGCGGCAAAAGAACATCTATCCGGCGCAGCGGCAGGTGGACAACCTTGACCAACTCCTCCAGGATATACCCAAATTGCGAAATCGTAATCATCTGAGCCATTGCTTGGCGATAAAACGAATTCAAATGTACCAGCTGTTGCGATTTCCAAATCAAACCAGCTAGATTCATGCTCAGTCGAAAGGCAATCTTGATTTGTGGCATTCAAATCAACAACATTCCCGTCTCCATCTGAAGATCCTCCAATGGTAGACGATGTACATAATCCTGTAGATGACTCACAGTCCTGGTTTGAATCAGATAATGGTGGTTCTGAAAAACATAAATCAAAATCTCCAGTGGCATCATTTCCATATTCCCAAACACGGATAAATACGGTGGAACCAGGTGTAAGTCCAGTTGCAGATATACTCGACATTAATCCGTTACCACTATCGTCATCACACAATGTTTCTGTTAAAGATCCACATGTTCCAGTATATAAGGCCATTCCTATATCTGTTAACGAGTTTGCCGCAGCATAATCCGAAGCAAATGTTACATTACCACTTGCAGGGACAACAGCACTGAACCATACGTCTCCACCTCCATACGATGAACAACCTGGAGCAGCGACTCCTGAATCCGTTGCTCCAATATTCGTACCAGTGACTTCGGTACAAATCCCTCCAGCACCTACCGCGACAGGAATAGCATTGGCACAATCATCATTGGTAGCAGGAATGGATCCAGCTGTAGCTGTGATACATATATCCAAATCTGGTATTGTTCCATTATTTATAGAATAAACACGAACGTAATACGTACCGTTTGGCAAATTGAACAAATCTGTTGTTTCAGATGCACCCGCACCATTATCATTAATACATGCAATACTTGTCAACCCACCTGGACAAGCACCAGAAAGTACCTCGAAAGCAACATTTCTTGCGTTGGGTCCACCAGAACTAGCATAATTTTCGGTAAGAACATTAATGTTTTGTGGCCCACTTGCTATAGTAAAACTATACCATCCTTCAAATAAAGGAGCTCCGGCACATACTGCACCTGTTAAAGTGCCATCAGTTACCGCACCGCCAGTTACAGTGAGACAGTTAATTGTATTATCTGCCGGGTCATTTACAACCTCCGTCGCATTGGAACAAGTTGTTTGAGAAATACTTGCATTCGAAATTAAAACTCCAATAATCAGTAAACTTAATCTTTTCATAGCCTTCATATTATTCAACGTTAATTTTTGAAAATGAATTCAAATGAAAACCGGATTTTTCAAGCTTTTCAATTAAACTTGACTCTTCAATTCGCGCTGAAGTTTTAAACACCAATAATTTTGAATCTTCGTTAAAAATTGCAGGGACATCGAACATCGGTCTTAAAATATTGTCCGATTCTTTCGTAGCTTCAGCTGATTGAATCTCATCAATACCAATCGAATATTGATATCTTTCCTGACTTTGCCCATAAAATGCACACAGTAATGCGCACAATGTGACAAAAGTTTTAAATTGTTTAGTCATAGTAATATTTTTTTTTACAACTGAATTAAAAAAAGTACTCGCCCAATTTCAAGGCGCAGTGCTCTAATAAAGTTGTGTAGATAGTATTGAACCTGATCTGTTAGTTTTGTTTAGACAGGCAAAAGCAAAATTGCTTCTTGTGATTCCGCGAATATACGAAAACATTTAAAAAATTACAAAATTTATAACTTTTGCAACTACTTTATGTTGAATTTTTAACTCTCTTTTGGTGAGAAATGTAGATCTATACTTTCAATTGTAACGAATTAAAATCGAATAAATTGGCATCCAATAAATGAGATGGATTGATATTCTTCATTGCGTTAAAGATCGAAGAAGAACGTCCAGGAAACTCCTCGTCCCAATCTTTTATCATTCGTTTTACCTTCTTTCGCATCATGTTCTCTTGTGAGCCACACAACGTACACGGTATAATTGGAAAGTGCTTACCCTTTGAAAAAAGCTCTATATCTTTTTCTTTACAAAAAGCCAAGGGACGAATAACAATATGTTTATTGTCATCTGTAATGTATTTTGCTGGCATTGCTTCAATTCTAGCACCATTGAATAAATTCATAAAAAATGTCTCAATAATATCATCTCGATGATGTCCAAGTGCAATTTTCGTTGCACCAATCTGATCTGCAATAGTATATAAATTGCCTCTTCTTAACCTGGAACATAAGCTGCACATTGTTTGACCTGGCGCTGTTTTATCAATTACTATGCTATATGTATCTTTTTGTACAATTTTAAAATCAACTCCGAGTTCCTTTAGGTAATTTGGCAATACTTCTTCTGGAAATCCGGGTTGTTTTTGGTCTAAATTCACCGCAACAATTTCGAATTTAACATCGGATTCTTTCTGATAGTGAAGTAGCACATCCAATAAGGTATAACTATCTTTTCCTCCAGACAAACAGACCATCACGCGGTCTCCATTTTCAATCAAAGAATAAGTTTGCCAAGCTTCCCATACATTTTTTCGTATGTGTTTACTTGCTTTGATGAATTCTGACTTTTCGATTTCCATTTTGCGAATTTACAGAATCCTTTGTTACGACCTTATTTAGTTAAGTCGAAAAACAGCCATTTAAAATAACTTCAAAAGACTTCTAATATTCAAAATTAATTGACTATTTTAGATGTAAACCACTAAATATCAGCGATATTTTTTTTTGAATATCAACCTAATTTGTTCGTCATGCCAAAAGAATTTTCCTTCGATTTATTACAAGAATTAGATAGTATTTCAAAAATTCATACCCTTAAGAGGGATGATATTGGTGATATCATGCACGAATTTTCAAAAAGAATTGTTTGCGCTTTGAAGATAGAACGAATTAGTGCTTGGCTCTTTGACAGTGAAAAGTCCGCAATGTATTCAATTGGTGAGTACGACCTTAGAACATCCTCATTTAGCAAAGACTCTGTTCTTGCTTACTCAGATTATAAAAAATATATCGAAAACCTTTTTAATAACGAAATTATTATTGCAAACAATGTCTTAACAGATGAACGATTGACGGAGTTAAAAACAAATTATTCGGTTCCAAACAACGTAATCTCACTTATGGATGTTCCGATGCGAATGGAGGGAGAAATCATTGGTGTTGTTTGCTTTGAAAAAACAGGAGCCCAGGAAAGAATTTTTACACATGAAGATCAATTCTTTGCTCTTTGTATTTCAAATGTATTTTCGTCAACTTTAGAAGCGAGAAAAAGAAGAGCTGTTCAATTTAGATTAAATCAGGAGCTGGCACAAAAAGAACTTTTCTTGAAAGAAATTAAGCACCGTATAAAAAATAATCTTTCAGTTGTTTCAGGATTGGTCCGTTTACAATCTGAACGTTCGCTCGACAACTACCATCGTGAACTTTTTTTAGATTGCAGCAATAGAATAGAGTCGATCGCTACTATGTATGATGTCTGTCTCTTATACACATCTGACGCTGCCGACGA
>CAJXRM010000085.1 GCA_913059205.1 uncultured Flavobacteriales bacterium | reverse complement strand
CTACACAGAGTAGATCGTCGGCAGCGTCAGATGTGTATAAGAGACAGGTTCTGGATTGTGCGGAAAATGTCCCGTTGGTTCACAATATAGTTGTGTAATATTTTTAACTCCAAGAGCTTCTAGCATGGCTGGAACGAAAATTCCACCGGTAGAATTGACAGCATCGACAACAACTGAAAAATTTGCTGCTTCAATGGCGCTTTTGTTTACCAATGGCAAATCCAATATAGCTTGAATGTGTTTGCTTAAATACGAGTCGTCTTTCGTTACTGTTCCCAAGTCATTTACTTCAGCGAAATTGAAACTTTCGTTTTCTGCAATTGTCAATACTTCGTTTCCATCATCTCCCGAAATAAACTCGCCTTTTTCGTTCAATAACTTAAGTGCATTCCATTCTTTTGGGTTGTGGCTTGCCGTTAAAATAATTCCGCCCTGAGCGTTTTCCAATGGAACTGCAATTTCTACGGTTGGAGTAGTGGAGAGACCTAAATCAATCACATTAATTCCAAGTCCAACTAGTGTTGAAGAAACCAAATCAGAAATCATTTGTCCTGAAATACGTGCATCTCGACCGATAACTACTTTTAAGTTAGTGATAGATTGATTTCTATTGATTAGCCACGTTCCGTAGGCTGCGGCAAATTTAACCGCGTCAAGTGGCGTAAGACCGTTATTTACTTTTCCTCCAATTGTCCCTCTAATTCCAGAGATAGATTTGATTAAAGTCATTAGATAGTATGTTTAAGGTGAACCATTTTTAGACATGCAATGGCGCATTCAATTCCTTTGTTTCCATGTTTACCGCCTGAGCGATCAATGGACTGTTGTTCGTTGTTATCGGTTAGTACACAAAATGAAACGGGCGTGTTGTATTTTAGATTTACATCCATAATTCCTTTGGTTGCGCCGTCACACACAAAGTCGAAGTGTTTTGTTTCTCCTTGAATAACAACTCCAATTGCTACAATTCCATCCACATCTGTGTTTTCACACATAAATTGACATCCCAATGGCAGCTCAAAAGTTCCAGGAACAAATTGAACGATTATATTGTTTTCTTTAACACCATTGTCCAACAAAGCCTGTTTTGCACCAGAAAGTAGGTTCAATGTAATTTTATCATTCCACTCAGAAACAACAATGCCGATTTTGAAATCGGCACCATTAGGAATTAAATCCTTGTTATATTCTGACAAGTTGCGATTCGCAGTAGCCATTTATTTCGTTGTTTTATTCTTCGCTCTAGCAACGTATTTGTCGATTGCTTTCTGAGAGGCAAAAGAAGTATAATTGTCTCTAATTCTTTCATAGCATGTTGTTGCCATTTCAAAGTCTTTCAACTCTTCAGCACATAACCCTGCTTTCATTAAATACATAGGAGCAGTAAATTCATTGTCACTTGCATCTGCCGCTTCCAAATAAAGATTTGCTGCTTTTTCGTAATCTTTCAATTCTGAGTGACAATCGGCACTAAGTCCTTTTGCCATGATAGAAACATACGCATCAGATAAATCAACATTCTCCAATTCTTTTAGAGCATCCTTGAAATCACCTTTAGCCATGTATTGACGAGCAAGAACAAATTGAGCAACTTCTCCTCCAACTTTTCCATCGTACTTTTTCACTTGAGCTTCTAACTCTTCGATTGCCATATCTGTAGAATCAGAAGTAGCATAATTCAATCCTGCCCAATAGCTATCTTTCGATTTGTCATTGTCTGGATTCCACATGAACTGTAGATAAGCAAAGTACCCTAGAACGATTACAATAACACCTCCAACCACGATTGTGATCAATCTCAGTTTGTTATTTGATTTAAACTGTTCTTTAATTTTTTCTCCTGAAATATCTTCTAACATTGTTGTCTTTTTATTAGCGGAGCAAAAATAGTTTTTTTTTCGATAAAAGAAGCGTAAAGAATACGAGAAGTTCACACATTTTCAACTAAATTTGTTTAGATGCATTTAAAAACCCTTCATCTTGTCAATTTTAAGAATTATGAAGAGACAGAAATTAACCTTTCTGCTCAGATAAATTGCTTTGTTGGAAAGAACGGAGTAGGGAAGACAAACATTCTAGATGCTGTTCATTATTTGAGTATGTGTCGGTCCTACATGAATGTGGTGGATCGTCAAAATATTCGATTTGATCAGCCGTTTTTTGTCATTCAAGGAGACTGGGAGAAAGAAGACCTTTCAATAAATATTCATTGTGCTGTAAAATTAGGAGCAAAAAAAGTTTTTCGCAGAAATAAAAAGGAATACGAAAAACTAGCGGATCACATTGGTCAATTTCCAGCAGTGATGATTTCACCTTACGACAGAGATTTAATTTCTGAAGGCAGTGAACTGCGTCGAAAATGGATGGATGGAATTATATCTCAGTTCGATAGGCATTATTTGGACTTAATTCAGAAGTACTCAAAAGTGTTGGTACAGCGAAACGCACTTCTAAAAAACATGGCTGAACATCGCTTGTTTGATAGAGATTCAATTGAAGTGTGGAATGAGCAAATGAGCGTGTTAGCAAAAGAAATTCATATAAAAAGAACTTCATTTTTGGATGAATTTATACCCGTTTTTCAAAAACATTACGATTCCATTGGAAGTGAAAACGAACAGGTTCATTTGGTATATAAATCGCAATTGAACGATGCTCCAATGGAGAAATTACTGGCTGATTACGAACGTAAAGATGCGTTTACGAAATATTCGAATGCTGGTACGCATAAAGACGATTTGATTTTTGAAATTAAAGGACATCCTGTAAAAAAGTTTGGTTCGCAAGGGCAACAGAAGTCGTTTTTAATTGCACTGCGTTTGGCTCAATACGAATGGTTGAAAGAACATTTAGGTGTTTTACCTATTTTGTTGCTGGACGATATTTTTGATAAATTGGATCATACCCGTGTGGAGCGGTTGATGAAGTTAGTGGCAAATAACTATTTCGGACAAGTGTTGGTAACGGATACAGACGCCCACAGAGTGCAAACAATATTTGGAGAAAGCGATTTAAAAGCGACAATTTTTAGTGTGGAAGATGGAAAAGTGGAGCAGTTAATTGAAAGTGAAATACTATGAGTGATTTAAAACGAACATCAAACGAAGCTCCTTTAAAAGAAGTAATCGACCGCTGGTTAAAGGCCTACCGATTGGATGGAAAAATGAAAGAATTGGATGTGATTGCTGCTTGGCCTGAAATGATGGGTACTGCAGTTGCTCATAGAACCAAGGAAATTACAATAAGAAACAAAACACTTTACATCAAAATGGATTCGTCAGTGTTAAGAGATGAATTGGCCCATGGTAAACAAGTTATCATTCAACGTGTGAATGAAACAGCTGGATGTGAAATTATTAATGACGTTTGGTTCGGGTAAGTTACTCAATCACCACTTCAATTCTACTATTGCTATAAGCCGAAAAGTATCCCAATCCTTTATTGTCCCAGTTCGATTTAGGATTTGCCGGAGCGGCTGAACTTTGTCCACCGGCAATGCTTAATATTTCAGAAAAGTAATCGTAAACTCCACGGTCCATAGAACGTAATTCTAATCCTACTGTATCGCCAATTTGAAATGGGTTTTCTCTAAATAATGGTCGTTCCACTAGGTTTCCATCAGAAAGCTCGTCACTTTGTAAGTAGAAATCCGTTAAGTTTTTTTCTTCCACATGGTTCAATGACATTACAATAATGTATTGATTTTGAATGCCGGGAGGATCATTAAAACGCAGAAAGGTAATATAACCGGCTTCAAGTCCAAAAAATGGTGGGTAATACTCATAAACAATAGGTAAAAGTTGAACAGGTGGATTCATTCTAGAAACAGCTGTGTACGTTACTCCTTCATATTGAACAGTCATTGTGTAATCAGTATTGAAATTCGGAATGTAATTCGTAAGCTCGTATGAACCGTTACCGATAAATGGAACTTGTGTCGGATTTCCAAGATGGTCCGTAATTATTACAACTAAATTATCCAAGGTAGCCTGCGGTTCGTTATCAAAGTAACTTGTCGTTAGTGAAAGTTTTACGCGCACAGTACTGTCTTCAGCTGTGTAATTTGCCTCCATAACAAACTTCGGGTCGGTGTCATTTAAATCAACATCGATAACTTTCGTACACGACGCAAGAACGATTAAGATTGAAAAGCAATAGATTAAATTTCTCATCTTATTTGAATTTAAAATTATAGGTAATAGACGGAATTAATTTGAATAAGGTCGTCTGAACTGCTTGTGTTTTAGAAGGGTCTTCAGGATCTTCTTGGAATGAAATGGCATACGCATTTTCTCTTGCATAAACGTTGTAAACGGAAACATTTAAACTGTGATCAAAACGTTTACGTTCTTTCATGTACCATGTTAATCCAACATCTAAACGGTGATAATCTGGCATTCTATAACCGTTTCGTTCAGTGTAGTACGGTACATATTCACCGGCAACTTGATATTTACCAGATGGGAATGTCACTGCACTTCCTGTGTAATAAATGAAACTCGCAGACGCGGCCAGCGCTTTGTTAAAACGGTACATCAAGACAACAGATAGATCATGAATTCGATCTTGTCGAGCTGGAAATTCAATTCCTTCATTGATTTGGTCAAATTTTCGCAATGAACGGGAAATAGTATAGCTAATCCACCCTGTAAATTTACCTTTCACTTTTTCAACTTGGAGTTCAAATCCAAACGCTCTTCCAGTTCCATAAACCAAATCACCTTCAACTTCATCATTCAAGAACAGGTCGGCACCATTTCTATAATCAATTTGATTTTGCAAAAACTTGTAATAAATCTCTGTCGAAATCTTGAACATGTTTTTATTTAAATTCTGGTAGTATCCCAACGCAATTTGATCAGCAATTTGTGGCTTTACATTGTTCGAGCTTGGCACCCAGTTATCGGTTGGACTGCTGGTAGTTGAATTCGACAATTGATGTAAGTATTGGAAAATTCTGTTGTATCCAAGTTTAACTGAGTTGTTTTCTGAGATGATAAAACTTGCAGAAAGTCGTGGCTCCAGACCGTGGTAATATTTAACGGTTTTCCATCGATCTGTATTTTCTGTAGAAGTTGTATTCCCATCTTCATCAAATTCAAATACTTTTGGTCCTCCCAAATAATCAAATCCAGAGTAACGTAAACCATACATTAAGTTCCAGCGGCTTCCGAATTTCGTTTCGTTTTGGATAAAAACACCCAATTCAATTGCGTAGCGCGAATCCAATTTGATTTCATTGAACGATTCATTTTCTCCTGTTAATGCTCCAGGTTTAAACGTATGGTGAATTCCATTAACACCCATTTTCATGGTGTTGTTGCTGTTAATGTAGTATGTGAAATCTTGTTTTACATTCCAATCTTGTATAGACGAACTAATACCAAAACCATCGTCACCTTCACCAATCGTAAATTCATAATCGAAATGACTGAAAACCAAAGAAGTATTTGAAAACAGCTTTTGATTGATAATTCTATTCCATCTTAACGTTCCAGTTGCATTTCCCCAATTGAATCCAAAGTCCGAACCCAATGCAAATTTATCTCGTCCAAAATAACCAGAAAGATAAATTCGATCTTTCTCAGATATTCTATAATTTGCTTTTGCGTTTAAATCGTAAAAAAACAATTTAGTATTGTCTGGGATGTCCTGTTTAGAAAGGCCCAAGAATAAATCGGCGTAAGTTCTTCTACCAGAAATAATGAATGAACCTTTGTCTTTTACTATTGGTGCTTCTAACGTTAAACGTGAAGAGATTAAACCAATTCCTCCAGAAGCATTGAATTTCTTATTGTTTCCTTCTCTCATTTTTACGTCCACAACTGAAGACGCTCTACTACCAAATTCAGCAGGAATCCCTGATTTGTATAAAGAAACATCTTTAATAGCATCCGAATTAAAAACAGAAAAGAAACCAAGTAAGTGGGAAGCATTATAAACTGGAGCTTCATCCAATAGAATTAAGTTTTGATCGGCACCACCACCGCGGACGTAAAATCCTGAGTTTCCTTCTCCGGCGGTTTTCACACCAGGAGTTAACTGCAGAGTCTTTAGAATGTCTTTCTCCCCAAATAGTACCGGAATAGTTTCAATGCTTTTTGGATCAAAACGCGTCACGTTCATTTCTGACGATGTAATGTTATTGTTTTCTTTTACTGCATTTACACTAACTTCTTGAATTTCTAAAACGTCTGCTGGAATTTTTAATTCGAGGTTTTGAGAAATATTTTGATTTAAATTAATTTTTAATTCTTGCGTTTCGAATCCTGTTGAACGATATACAATTGTGTATTCTCCTTGAGACAAGGTCAATGAGTAGAAACCGTATGAATTCGTTGTGGTTCCTACGTTCTCTAATTCTTTAATCATCACAACTGCTCCGTAGACATCCTCTCCGTTAGTAGCATCTTTAATAGTACCACTGATAGTGAAATTTTGACCTACTGAAAGAAACGAAATCAGAGAGAATAAAAATGCATTATAGAATTTCATAGCACAAAAGTATTTGATGCTACAAAAATAAAGGTTTAATCTAAAAGGGAGTTAACTTTATGTTAATTGGACAAGAAAAGAAGTGAACGGTAAATTTTAATTATTCTACAGTATCTACCGCGACTTTGTAAGTCGGGTCTTCCAGTACATTTACCTCAATAATTTTAGTAGCATTTTTTAGTAGTTTTTGACAATCGGGACTTAAATGTCGCAAGTGAATTTTCTTACCAGCTTTCAAATAGCGTTCAGTTAAACTGTTCACAGCTTCAATTGCTGACATATCGACTATTTTGCTTTCTGAAAAATCAATTATAACATCTTCAGGGTCATTTTGAATGTCAAATTTCTCGTTGAAAACGGCAATTGAACCAAAGAATAAAGGTCCAAATATTTCATAGTGCTTCGAGCCGTTTTCGTCGATGTATTTTCGAGCTCTGATTCGTTTGGCATTTTCCCAAGCAAAGGCTAATGCTGAAATAATAACTCCAATTAATACTGCCAAGGCTAAATTGTGAAGGAAAACTGTAATCAACGTTACTACAATCATTACAATTACATCAGTGAGAGGCATTTTTCCAAAAACCTTTAAACTGGCCCATTCAAACGTTCCAATAGCAACCATAAACATTACACCTGTCAAAGCCGCCATAGGCAGTTTTTCAATAACTGGAGCGCCCCACATAATAAATGAAAGTAAACCTACAGATGCCACAATTCCTGAAAGTCGTGCACGTGCTCCAGACGAAATATTGATTAAACTTTGTCCAATCATTGCGCAGCCTCCCATTCCAGAAAAGAATCCAGTAAAAATATTCGCCGTTCCTTGAGCAATACATTCTTTGTTACTATTTCCTCTTGTTTGAGTGATTTCGTCAATCAGGTTCAAGGTCAATAAACTTTCGATAAGTCCAACTCCTGCAACAATTAATGCGTATGGGAAAACAATCATAAACGTTTCCCATGTAAATGGAATATGAGGAATGTTGAAAGGTGGGAATCCTCCAGCCATACTTTTTCCGTCACCCAATGTGTCAGCAACAATTTTGGTATCTATCCCAGCGAAAATTACGATGCATGAAACAACGATTATTGCCATTAAGGATGAAGGAACTGCTTTTGTTAGTTTGGGAAGTCCCCAAATAATTAGCATGGTTAAAAGTACCAATCCCAACATTAAATATAGATCCGTTCCAGAAATCCACTTTTTACTTAATCCGGCTTTTTCGACTTCAAAAAAGGCGTTTTTAGAATAGTTGTATTTAACTGTGCTATCAGCTAAATCAAACACCTGGTTTCCTGAGATTTGGTATTCAATTTCGTTGGTTTCTATATTTCTAAGTTGATCTTTTTCTATTTGATATGTCAACAGGTTAGTAGCGTTATTGGTGACATAATCGTTGTGAATATTAAAGACCTTTTCTGTGGAAATCGTTTCTATTTTCTCATTTCCAAAATGATCCTTTTCTACCACTTTAAATGAATCAAATTGCGCCATAAAAATTACAATCGCTAATCCGTTAACAAAACCGAACATCACGGGATGAGGAACTAACCGAATAAATTTTCCTAAACGCAAAACTCCAGCAAGAATTTGTAACAAACCAGCTAAAATAACCGTCGCAAAAATGTATTGAGTAATTTCATCCACAGAAATTTCAGGATTCATTTTCTTTAGAATCGTAATCATTCCAACGTAAACAACTGCAATGGCTCCAGTTGCTCCAGATATCATTCCTGGACGTCCACCAAAAATGGAAGTGATTAATCCAATACTAAATGCTGCGTACAATCCGGTTAGTGGTGATAAACCAGCGATAAGTGCAAAAGCAATTGCTTCAGGAACCAAGGCAAGAGCTACTGTTAATCCCGATAGGATTTCATTTTTGTAATTTACTTTTTGCTTTAAATCGAATAAATTGAAAACTTGCCTCATGTACTACTTTTCCTTTAAATTAAGGTTGCAAAGTTAGTACAATCATCTTAAGCGGCAATTGTGAAATTATTCTTTATGATATGGAGGCAAATCTGTAGGGACTTTTGTTGCACGATCATGTAATACGATACTTCCTGTAACTCCTACATTCAAGGATGTATTTCCGGGTAGCTTAATTAAGAAATGACATTTTTCTTTCACCTCTTCAGGAAGTCCTGTGTCTTCTGCTCCCAACAAATAAATGGCTCTTTTTGGATGTTCAAATTCATGCAGCCATTCAGCTCTATCATCAATTTCAACACCTACCAAACGACAGTCGTGCGGAATATTATTGAGTAAATCATCGAAAGTTTTGTGGTGAAACAAAGGAATACGAGACCACGCACGAACAACATCAGAAGATTGTTTTTTGTATTTGTTCTCAACAGTAAAAATGTATGCAGCTCCTAGAATAAAAGCTGAACGCCATAAAGTTCCAATGTTGTGTTCTGTTTTACCACGGAACACACCGATGGCACAATATCCTTTTTTGTTGATTGTTTGCATAACGCAAAGTTCGAATTAATATCTACAATCTAGTCATTGAAGATAAAAAATCCAATATTTCCGGGATCTGACATTATTATGTTGTCAACATTGTTTTCCTTGTTGAAATGTGTAATTTCTTCTTTGATATCAATTCCTGTTGCGCGAATAGTTTCAATTATTTGTGGATTATTCGTTCCATTGAAAAAAGAGATGGAAGGATTTAAAAACAAATGGGGACAACAATTAGGTGTCATTATATTTAGAACAACTCCTCCATTGTTCACCAATGAAATCCAGCCTTGCTCTACTTTTCCTGCAACTGTTTTAAATCCGAGAGCATTCCAGATTGATGCAGCTTTTTCTATGTCAATGCTTTCTATGGTCAACCCTTGATTGTTTCCAAATAATGAAGGTGCGCAGTTTTCTGGAATGGATGGTGATTCAGAAGATTCAATCAAATAGATCCAGGTCCCGGTTCCGTCACCCAATAAATAGCCATCGTCTTTTTGAATCACTTTCGTCAGCGCTTTCACTAATTCAACTTCTTTGGACCACGAATCGGCTATTAATTTAATTCCAGGTCGCGCAAATCGCTCAGAATTAATTTCTATTATGGTTTTACCGTCGGTAAACATATTGGAATTGGCAATTTGTGTGAATCCCATTTTTGAATAAAAGTCTGTACTTTTTGTAATATCCGGAGTTGGGGTTTGGACAATAACATTCATCGTTGATGGTTTTTTTAATTGATTATCGGATAAAATTAAACTATTTCCAACATTTGAGCTCTTGATGACGTTATAATTATTAGATTTAAGAAGCTATGAAGATTAACAATCAAGATTGGAGTGTTTTTGATGTGATTCGAGGATTTTTTCCGTTTCACATTCTTATTTCGCATGTTAAATACAATTTGTTTTCAGTCTTCTTTTGGTTACTACTTTTTTTAATAGTTGGAGATAGTTTGGGGTCTGCTTTTGGACTTAATTATTTGTTTCTTTCACCCGAATATTTAGGCGAAGTTTCCGCACTGTCATTTTTATTTACAGGATTCGCTTTGGGAGGATTTATAATGGGTTTCAATACCTTTAGTTACCTGAAACTCGGAGCCTATTTTCCTTTTTTTACGACGATTTCCAAACCATTTTTAAAATTTTGCTTTAACAATGCATTGATTCCAGTTTCGTTCGTTGTGTTTTATCTTGTTAGAATGTCATCCTTTCAAATGTATGAAGAATACAAAGAGGTTGGAACTGTTCTGATTTACGCTCTTTCGTTTGTTGCAGGAATTGCATTGTTTATGTTGTTTTCCATTTTTTATCTTTTTCCCATATTGAGGAGAAAACGAAATAGAAGAAAGGAAGAACACGTAGAAGAACCGATTAGTTCACGTATTCATAAAAATGAAAAATGGTACAACATTTTTAAAGTGCAAACAGATAGAACCTATATTTATATAGGTAAAAATCTTCGTTTTACTGTAAGTCGAAGTTCGCAGCATTTCGATAAGGAGTTGGTAGAAGAGGTGTATGCGAAAAATAGAATTAGTTCATCATTGTATGAATTGCTTACAATAACTGTTTTTTTCGTACTTGGATTATTGAGTAATTACAGCTTTTTTGAAGTCCCAGCAGCTGCGAGCATTATACTGCTTATCACCATCTGTTTGATGATTTTTAGCGCGCTGTATTCCTGGTTGAAAGTCTGGACTTATCCCTTGATTCTAGTTGTTTTGATTGGAATGAATTATTTAAGCGTGAATTCCAATTGGTTTAAATACAGCAGTTTCGCTTTTGGTTTGGATTATTCAATTAGTGATAACTATTCCATTGATAGAATTGTTCAATTGGCAAATAAGAGCGGTGAAGAATCGCATTTGGAATATGTTCAGACCTTAAATAGTTGGAAAAGTAGAACGGATGAAAAGAAACCAAAGTTGGTTATACTAAATGTTTCTGGTGGAGGATCTCGAAGTGCTATGTGGGCAATGACCGTTTTGAACAATGTCGATAATTCGATGGACAATAAATTGTCTCGTCATACGCAAATGATTACAGGTGCATCTGGAGGAATGGTGGGTGCAGCTTATTACAGAGAAATTCTTCTAAGAAAACACAAAGGCGAACTAAAGTCCAAAAAGAACATTCAATTCGTTGAAAACATGGGTAAAGACATGTTGAATAAATTGGCATTTATGGCAACCACCAATGATATTTTTATCCGTTACAGGAAATTTGATTACGCAGGGAATAAGTATGTGATCGATCGTGGTTACGGTTTTGAAGCACAGTTGAATGAAAACACCAATTCAATTTTGGACCATTCACTTGGTTACTATAAACCCTACGAGAAAAGTGGAATTATTCCAACGATGATTTTCAGTCCAACAATTGTAAACGACGGCAGACGATTATTGATTAGCTCACAGTCTCTGCGATTTTTAACCAATGATACCGTGCAAGGGCTGAACTCATGTGAAAACATTGACTTTCATGATTTATTGTCCAAACAAAATGGTGACAAGGTGAGGTTTACTTCCGTTTTACGAGCAAGTGCTACATTTCCAATGGTTATGCCTATGATTGCCTTGCCAACTTCACCAGAAATTCAATTGATGGACGCTGGAATAAGAGACAATTACGGGGGGAAAACTACGATGGAGTTTCTACATAAAATGAAAGCATGGATTGATGAAAATACGTCTGGAGTGATCATCGTTCAAATTAGAGATGTGAAGAAGATTAGAGAAGATGAAATGTATAAAGAAGTTTCATTCATGGATAAATTTACATTACCATTTGGAAATATGTATAAGAATTTCCCGAGGGTACAAGATTTCAATCAAGATGAATTGCTCAATTTAAGTAAAGATGCTTTTTCATTTCCGATTGACAAAGTGTGCTTTAATTTACTCGAGAAAAAACTGGACAGAATTTCATTGTCATGGCATTTAACGCGACAGGAAAGAGAAAAAATTCGCAACGCATTTTACAGTAAAGAAAACCAAGAGTCACTAAAGATGTTGAAAGAGTTATTGAAGTAAAATGAAACGCTAAAAAATACTTTTTGTAATCAAGTTTAGTCTTTTCGCATGAAATCGAATGCACCTTTTCGAAGTTGTATTCCATATTCTAAATAGGCTTTCAGGCATGCAAGAAAATTTGCCCAACCTCCAGAATTACTTAGTGCCCATTTTAAATTGTCTTCGCTTAAATCCTTTCCATTTTCATTTACGCGAACTAAGGTGCTATTATCTGGTAATTTTTCCAATGTAATGTTCACGACAGTTTCTGGGTCCCAGACAAAGGAAATTGATCGATTGTTTTCTAATTTTATATTAGTGATAGGATATCTTTCGTTGAATTCTGGGAATTTCCAACTCACAATTTTTCCCGTTTCCAAGAAACCACTGCTTTCAGAAATGAAGTAGTTTGTCATTTTTTCAGGATTCACAATCCCTTCATACACTTCTTCGATTGGCTTTTGAATTTGCAGAGCTGCATTTGATTCTAGTCTCATGTCACGGTTTTATTTCAACACTTCTTCAAGCATCTTATTTAAATTATAATCTAAAATTTGAGAAGAGGAAGTGATTTTTATATGACGCATGTTTTTACCAGTTCCTTCTAGTAAATCACGATTCGTTTTAATTTTGCTGTATTCAAAAAAGCCCAACGTAACATGATTTTTCGTTGTGTTTAAATAACAACAGTCGTTTTGTAGTGTATAGACTGGTTTGCTCCATTTGAACTGCTCTTTAACTTCAGGAACGGTTGAAAAAATCAATTCCCTCAATTCGTTGAGAATATTAATTTGTTTCGAATCAGAATTGTTTATATAATCAGTAACCTCTTTGATCATTCTTTTTTTTGGTTTAAATTATAAAAAAAAAGCATTGTTCGTATTGCTGGAAAGGAATTACAGGCATTGATTTTAGTTAAA
>CAJXRM010000084.1 GCA_913059205.1 uncultured Flavobacteriales bacterium | reverse complement strand
TACACAGAGTAGATCGTCGGCAGCGTCAGATGTGTATAAGAGACAGGTGTAACGGGTCTTTCTACTGTTGATGTCGCTTATACGTTAACGTTTAAAGGTCAAATGATTGTTCTTGTATTAATTAAACTTGGTGGATTAAATACGATTGCATTTGGGGCATTAATGCTAGTTGTTGCGAAGTTTGGTGTTGGAATCAAATACCACGAAGTAATTGAGGATTTTGTGAATAGCGACTCGATTTTAAATGCAAAAAATATGCTTGCAAAGATCGTTATCTGGGCAACAGCGATTGAGTTTGTTGGTATTATATTGTTGTTCATTGGATTTGGGTCTGAAGGTGTTTTCTCAGATACAGGAAATCGTGTTTTTCAATCTATATTTCATGCAGTATCAGGGTTTAATAACGCAGGACTTTCTACCCTTCATGGTGGTTATATGCATCCAGATGTTATTAGCAATACTTTTGTGCATACCATTACCATGATTCTTTTCTTTTTTGGAGGATTCGGAATGATCTATGTTTTTGATTTGTTTGAAATTAAAAGGCTTCGTGAACGAATGAAAACTCCATGGAAAACGATAGAGTTTGGTACGAAAATTTCGTTGTACTTTACTTTGGGCTTATTGTTCGCAGGAGCAATTATTTTTCTCATTTTTGAATGGAGTACATCGTTGTCAGGAAAAAGTACATTTGATGCGGTATCAATGGCTTTATTTCAATCCATGACAACACGAAATGCTGGATTTAATGTCGTTGATACGGCAATGCTCTCAATGCCTGTTTTAATTGTGTTTTTGTTTTTGATGTTTATCGGAGCATCTTCAGGGTCTGCTGGAGGAGGAATTCGAACTTCCACTTTTGCTATTATGTGGGCATCTGTAATTTCAACAATTAAAGGAAGGTCAAATACGGAGCTATACAAACGAACGATTTCAAATGACGTTGTTTTGAAGGCGTATGCGATTTTTGTGTTTTTTATTGTTGGAAATATAGTCGGTCCTTTTGCTTTAGCGATTACAGAAGCTGATCTGTTGGCATCTGGGAAATATGATTTTATGGATTTAGTATTTGAGCATGTTTCTGCAGCTAGTACAGTTGGATTATCGACTGGAATGACAGCAGACTTGAGTCCAGCAGGTAAGATAATATTGATTATCGCGATGTTCATTGGTCGTGTTGGAACACTGACACTGGCCTATCTAGTAGGTAAAAAAGTAATTAGTAAAAATTATAAATATCCAAACGGCCATACAATGGTTGGTTAATTGAGAATGGTAGAATCAAAAAACGTAAAGCCTTATTACAAGGAAGAAGCATCCAAGAAGGAAGAAGTGGCAGAAATGTTCAATAATATTTCGAAGAAATACGACTTCTTGAATCATTTTTTATCGCTAGGAATAGATCGAATTTGGAGAAGAAAGGCCATAAAAAAATTGAGGGCGATTGAACCAAAGAGAATACTAGATATCGCAACAGGAACTGGGGATTTTGCAATTGCAGCTCTTAAGTTGAATCCTGAAGAGGTAATTGGTGTTGATATTTCGCAAGGAATGTTGAATGTAGGAATTGAAAAAATGAAGAAAAAGGGACATTCTAAGATCATCAAAATGCAATTAGGTGATTCGGAAAACTTACCTTTTGAAACTGACTATTTTGACGCCTTGACTGTCGGGTTTGGAGTGCGAAATTATGAAAACCTGGAAAAAGGATTGACAGATATGCTCCGTGTTTTGCGTCCTGAGGGAAAAGCAATAATTTTGGAGTTTTCTAAACCTAGAAAATTTCCAGTAAAGCAATTTTTTGGATTTTATTCAAAATACCTAATTCCATTTTTTGGTAAGCTAATATCTAAGGATAAACGTGCGTACGCGTATTTACCTGAGTCTGTTGCTGCTTTTCCTGAAGGAGAAGACTTTAAGGCAATCATGAAGAAAATTGGTTACCGCAATGTGGAATCCCAATTGGTTTCTGGTGGAATTGCCACAATTTATTCTGGAGTGAAATAATGAACATGACTCATTTAAACAATATTGATTCTAAGAAATCGTTTTCTGTTACGATGAGGATATTCATGTTATTTACATTTTTGTCAGTTTTTCCTGTGTTTTCACAAAAGGAAAAGCCACAGAATTATAGACGTTTTGATGAGAAGTTAGTGCATTTTGGCTTTATGCTAGGAGCAAATACATCTAATTTCAATGTTATTCTAAAACCTGATGCGTATTCAACGTATGGATTGAAATCCTTGGTTGCTAAGTCTTCCATTGGTGGTCAAGTCGGTATTGTTTCTACCTTAAAATTAGGAACTCCAGTAGTTCGTTTACGCTTGATACCGACTTTGTCGTTTCAAGAACGAGTGATGACCTACAATTTTGAGGATTTAGATCCAATGGCAGAGGGTGATCGAGTGAATATAGAGCGAATTAACTCTACAAATATAGATTTGCCTTTAATGTTTCAATTCAGAACCTTAAGAGTTAATAATTTTGCTGCATATGCCTTGCTAGGAGCACAGTATTCGGTTGATTTGCAATCACAGGAAGATGCAAGTCAAGATTTTAATGACCCATTTTTGAAAATTAGACAACACGATTACCAAGGACAAGTAGGTGTAGGAATTGAGTTGTTTGCGCCGTTTTTTAAATTTGGAATGGAGGTGAAGTATTCTCATGGTTTTGTGAATTCCTTTGTCCCAGAAAATACATTTATCGCAAATCCGATCGACAAAATGTACAACAGAGCATGGTGGTTTTCAATTATTTTTGAAGGATAAATGTCTCAAAAAATCCAATTTCAAACAACTCCCGAACAAGCCAAAGATCTGGTTTATTTAAAGGTAAGAATTAAGAAGGAGTTAAATCTAAAAACGGATGATTTCGATTTTCGATGGAACAGACGTTCGATAGATGCGCGTAAAAGAGATATAAAATTAAACTGTTCTTTTGAGGTTTTTGAGACGGGAGAAGAAATTCCAGCTTTAAGTTCATTTTATCCAAAAAACGTGCGCAATGAAAAATCAATTGCTATTATCGGAAGCGGTCCTGCAGGCTTATTTGCCGCTCTCCGTGCCTTGGAAGTTGGATTAAAACCAATCGTTTTTGAAAGAGGCAAAGATGTCCGAAGTCGAAGAAGAGATTTAGCAAAATTGAATAAAGAAGGGATCGTTAATCCTGAATCCAATTATTGTTTTGGGGAAGGTGGAGCAGGAACATATTCTGATGGTAAACTTTACACACGTTCAAAGAAAAGAGGAGATATTCAACGTGCTTTAGAATGGTTTGTTCATTTCGGCGCAACGGAAGATATTTTGGTTGATGCCCATCCTCACATAGGTACAAATAAATTACCACAGATTATTGTCTCCATGCGAGAAACCATTATTGAGTATGGAGGAGAGGTGCGCTTTGAATCAAAAGTTACTGATATTATTGAAGAAGATGGAAAAGTTAAATCTTTAGTGATAAATGATTCTGAAATTATTGATTTTGACCATGTAATTCTTGCTACTGGTCATTCAGCTCGAGATATCATAGATATTTTTGTTAAAAAAGGTTGGCAATTGGAAGCGAAAGCTTTTGCTTTGGGGGTACGAATCGAACATCCTCAAAATTTAATAGATAAAATTCAATATTCTGGACGCTTAAATGATGAGTTTTTGCCTCCAGCATCATACAGTTTGGTTACACAGGTTAAAGATCGCGGAGTTTACTCATTTTGTATGTGTCCGGGTGGAATTATTGCACCTTGCGCCACAAATCAAGGAGAAGTAGTTACGAACGGATGGTCGCCGTCCAAACGAAATAATCCATATTCAAATTCAGGAATTGTTGTCAGTATTTCACCGGATGATTTTGATGATAAATCACCATTGGCTTGTTTGAATTTCCAGAAAGAAGTAGAGCGAAGATGTTGGGAAGAAGCTGGAAAGGATCAAAAGGTACCAGCTCAACGCCTCATAGACTTTATGAACGGTAAAGTTTCTGAAGATTTCCCTCAAACATCCTATCAGCCAGGATTGAAAAGTGTTGATTTGAATAAAGTCTTACCTCCATTAATTACAGAGAGTTTAAAAGGAGCATTCACCGATTTTGGAAATAAACTAAAGGGATACCTCACGAATGAAGCCGTATTGCACGCACCAGAATCAAGAACATCATCACCTGTTCAAATTCCACGAGGAGACACATTACAACATCCTCAGGTTATAGGTCTTTATCCTTGCGCTGAAGGAGCTGGTTATGCAGGTGGAATTATTTCAGCCGCAATAGACGGGATGAAGTGCGTGGACCAAATTAAACTATCGATAGAGAACTAACAAGTTGAAAATAGCATTCGTAGCTTACTTTTTTCAACCTGACGAGCTAAATTATTTCACACGAACTGTACCGCCTTCAAATGTGCAATTGGTATCGAAAGCTATTTTTACAACACCTCTGCTTCGGCAATTGTTGCATGTATCATACACATAGCCATTATTCGATACACATTCGTAATCTTTTCTACATGAAGAGACGGATGCAATTACAAGGAATGCAAATGAAATTGTGAGTAGTGCTTTTTTCATATGATTTAGTTTATATGTTAATTATCAGAAAATTACAATTTTTTTATTGAACTTCTGAATTCAGACAATAATATACCTGTGGCAATTGCAACATTAAGTGATTCAGCACCACCAAATCGTGGAATATGAATTTTGTGTTGAATTAGCTTTTGTATACCTGCAGATATTCCCGCACCTTCATTTCCCATGACAATAATCGCATTTTCTGGTAGTGATTTAGAGTACACATTTTCACCTTCGAGAAGCGCACCGTAAATTGGTAAATTAGAATTGGAAAGGAATGATGGTAAATCAGTGTAGATTATTGGGACTCGAAACAACGAACCCATGCTCGATTGCACAACTTTTGGATTTAGCATATCTACTGTTCCTTTAGAACAGACGATCAAGTCAACGCCGAACCAATCTGAGGTTCGCACAATTGTTCCAAAGTTACCAGGGTCTTGAATCCCATCTAAAGCCAATACTAGCTTCGTTTCACCAACAGGTACATTTGGTTTTTTCACGACAGCCAAAATCTTATTTGGTGTTGTAAGACTCCCGATTTCCTTAATGGTTTTGTCATCGGTTTGGTAGACCATTCCATTGAATTGAATCGATTGATCTGAAGTACAAATAAATTCAATGTAATGGCTCCAATGTTCAATTAATTCAGAAACCATTTTATCGCCTTCAACAATAAATACACCTTCAGCATCTCTATGTTTTTTGAGATGAAGGGATTTTATCCATTTAATCTTATTTTTAGAAAGGGTTTCGACCAATGCTTTTATTATTTTTGTTGCTAATTAACGTATAGCGTGCTGAAGTTCAAACATACATATATTCTTTTAATTCTTGCTACCTTCTTCGTTGGATGTAAACAAACGAAGTACGTACCAGAAGGGAGATATTTATTGAAAAAGAACAAAATTGAACAATCAGGAAAGAAAATTCCAAAAGACGATTTGTCAGAAATAATACGTCAGCAACCGAATTATAAACGATTCGGCGTTAAATGGAAACTAATGGCGTTTAACTTAGTGGATTCCACAAAAGTGGCTGATAAACGATTAAAAAAGAACAATAAAATTTTCATTAAGAACAGAGAGAGACTCAAAAAGCAAGATAGAATAAACAGCTCTAGAGTAGATAAGGCAGTTAAAAAAGGAAAGTCGCATTACACTGAAAAACTTATACCGCTGAAAGACACCTTAAACCCAAGACGATTTTTTAGAGAATGGTACAAATACAAAATAGGTAGTCCTCCTGTTGTGTTCGATAGTGTTGTATTTAATAAATCCATCGAACAGTTAGAAGCGTTTCTTCGAACTAAAGGGTTTTATTATGGAAATGTAAAAGGCGCTGTTGAATATCATGACAATAAAAAATGCATCGTTACTTATTCCATAGAAACTGGTTTACAATACATCATTGATAGTGTCTATGTGATTGTGGACAATGATTTAGTGGATGGGAATTACCAGTGTTTTTTAGAAGAGAATGAAAACAACTCGATTTTAAATCAACCGTTCGATAGTGATATATTGGACAATCACCGTTACCGTGTTGCTAAGTACATGAGAAATGAAGGGTTGTATGGATTTAGTACAAGTCATATTTCGTTCGTTGCCGATACCAATCAAACAACCATGAAGGTGAACATAGGAGTTCAATTCGGAGACCGCTTAATTATTTCGAAAGAGAAAAAGGATTCTGTTCTTCGCGTAAAACATGAAGAGGCGTACATTCATAACGTATATTTCCACTTGGCTGATACCTTGCGCGTACCGGGGCAATTTTCTGAAAGAATTAACCAACTAAATTTACAACCTTTTGAAGGACAGTTTTTGAGAACTCTCGACACAACATATTATACACGTTATAAGGATAAATCAACAGGTTTAATTGATATAACAAGAATGGCTATTTTCACTTATAACGGTAAACTGGCGGTTAAACCGCGCGTCTTGGAAATGCAAAATTATTTGGAAATTGACAGTCGTTATTCAGAAAAACATTTAGAAAAAACCTATTTAAGTTTGTTGCAATTAAACTTGTTTGAAATTGTTAAAACGGATTTAAAAGAATCGCAACCTTCCTGTTTAGATGCTCATTACTATATTGTTCCAAGTAAAAAGCAAAATTTCAGTTTTGAACCTAAGGCAACAAATTCAAATGGATTTCTAGGGGTAGCAGCGACAATAAATTATACGAACAAGAACTTATTTAGAGGTGCAGAAAAGTTAACACTTTCCTTTTCAGGAGGTTTTGAATCACAACCACCAATTTTTGATGAAACAATTGACGGAGATAAAATTCAAACCGCAGGAAGAAGTTTTAACACGTTTGAAATTGGCCCGAGTGCTTCATTGGAAATCCCTGGGATTTTCCCACTTCGAATGTCAAATTTTTCAAAGAAATTAAGACCAAAAACGGTTATTTCATCGAATTATAATTTTCAAAAAAGAGATGACTTTACTCGTGGAACCCTTCAATTAAGTTATATCTGGAAATTTTTTGCGAGTAAGACGATGATTTTTCAAAGTGGTCTACCTGGTGTTTCAGTTATCAAATTTGTGAATATTGACAATAGTCCAGACTTTGAAGCCAAGTTGAATAGTTTGAATGACCTATTTTTATTAAACTCCTACAGTAACCAATTCATTTGGCAAGATTGGAAGTTTACCTTCGAGTACAATATCAGAGAGAAAGAAAATAGACAAGGCAATGCACAAGTTTATTTTAAATCTTCTTTTGATCCTGCGGGAAACATTTTTGCTTTGTTCAAAAACTATCAAGATACCGTGGACAATGGGCAAAAAGCCATATTTGGAATTGGATATGCACAATTTGTTCGCCTTGAGAATGAATTGATTGTTTCAAAACCATTGCGAAAGGAAAAAAGCTTAAACTTTAAAGTGGATATTGGAGCAGGTTTGCCTTATGGGAATACGGCTACGTCCATGCCGTATGATTACAGTTTTTTCGGAGGTGGGGCCAATGATATTAGAGGTTGGAGAGCACGTGCACTAGGACCTGGTTCGTATAAATACTATTTGGATTTGACTAGAACAGCAACGCAAATTGGAGATTTAGGATTAAGTGCTTCGGCTGAGTTTCGTTTTCCAATCAGTTCACTTGTGAAGAGTGCTATTTTTGTCGATGCAGGAAATATATGGACATTGTTTGAAGATGTTAATCGACCTGGCGGGCAAATTTCGAGTAATTGGTATAAAGAAATTGCTGTTGCAGCGGGCTTAGGTATTCGACTCGATTTGGAGTTTTTCATTGTGCGTGTGGATTTAGGAATTCCAATGATGAATCCGGCATTACCTGAAGGTGCTAAATGGATTTGGCAATCTAGACAGCCTTATTATGATGAGGGAATAGCATTGTTTGGTGATCCAGCCTACAAGAGTTTAATGCCAAGACCATTCATCCCGCAATTGCACTTTGGTATTGGTTATCCGTTTTAAATTGGACTGTAGAATTACCAAAAAGAGTGGGTTTAATTTACTTCTTGTCCCTTCAATAATTCAGAGCGTCAAACTACTCAGAATCAACAACCTTTAAATTTGCGAAACGGAGTAGAACCGTTTTTGAACCATGACGAGGAAAGAAAATCGTTGCTTTTTTATCAGCCCCTAATCCAACTAAATGAGTAATTTTTCCTTTTCCAAAACGATCGTGTTCAACATTGTATCCAACTTTTAGTGCGATTTCTGATGAACCTTTACCGGAAGTTGAACTAGAACCAGAGCTCACTGATTTTATCGGTTTTAACGAACTTGATGTAAAAGATTTGTTCAGCCCACCTGAGAAAGGACGCTCAAAATCTACCCCTCGAGTTGAAAGCGATCTTCCTTGACCTCGAGCTGGACTTTCATGATTTAAGAACTTTTCATCTATTTCTGATATAAATCGACTTGCTTCAGAAGAAATAAGGTTTCCCCATTGGAACCGTGAAGTCGCATAGGAAAGAGTGCAGGTCGTTTTAGCACGTGTTACGGCGACATAAAATAAGCGTCGTTCCTCTTCAAGTTCAGCACGTGTATTTAACGCCATTTGAGAAGGAAAAAGATTTTCTTCTAATCCAACCAAATAAACAAAAGGAAACTCTAATCCTTTACTCGAGTGAATAGTCATTAAAGTAACGTGATTTTTATCTTCGCCTTTGTCTTCATCTGCATCCGTCAACAGAGCAACGTCTAGCATGAATTCAGAAAGCGCTTTTGATTCAGTTTCATCTTGATTTTCAACGAATGATTTAATACCAGAAAGTAATTCTTCAATATTTTGGTAACGTTCAACTTCTTCAGGACCTTTGTCTTTATCTGTATGCAATTCTTTTAAAATTCCAGAAGATTTAGCGATCTCTTGTGCCAAAGTATAAGCATCAATGGAATCGAGTTGAGCAGTGAAACTCTTTATCATCGTAACGAATTCAGAAATCTTGTTTTTCGCACCACTGTTAATCGCAACAGGAAATCTACTGAAATCAGCAATGATATCCCACGGACTTACATTGTATTGATTTGCTGCTATTATGATATTTTCAATGGTTGTTTTTCCAATTCCGCGTTTTGGGTAATTGATAACACGTTTCAACGCTTCTTCATCATTGTGATTGGCTGCCAATCGGAAGTATGCTAACAAATCTTTGATCTCCTTACGTTGATAGAAAGAAAGACCGCCATAAATTTTGTACGGGATATTTAGCTTTCTTAACGATTCCTCAAAAGAACGCGATTGTCTATTCGTTCGGTAAAGTATTGCAAAATCGCTGTAAGGTTTCCCTTCGCCACGACTTTTATCGTAAATTTTATTGATAATTGTTTTACCTTCCTCATTATCCGTTAAGGTTCGAATAACATTGATTTTATCACCTTCGTTATTTTCTGTCCAAACGGTTTTCTTTATTTGATCTTTGTTTTTCGAGATAACGCCATTTGCTGCTTCAACTATATTTTTCGTGCTTCTATAATTTTGCTCTAATTTGAATAACTTGAAATCCGGATAATCCTTTTTAAAGTTTAGAATATTTTGAATATTCGCACCTCTGAAGGAGTAAATACTTTGCGCGTCATCGCCAACAACACAGATGTTTTCATATACTGCGGCTATCTTTTTTACGATTAAATATTGCGCGTAGTTTGTATCTTGGTACTCGTCTACTAGGACGTATTTAAATTTTTGTTGGTAATAACTCAAAACGTCAGGGAAATCGCGCAACAAAATGTTCGTTTGATAAAGCAAATCATCAAAATCCATTGCTCCAGCATTGAAACAACGTGTTGCATAGGCTTGGTAAATACGTCCGAGTTCAGGACGTTTTGACATTTTATCTTCTTGCTGAATTTCTGGATTTGAAGCGTAAGAAGCAGGTGAAATCAAGTTGTTTTTAGCCGAAGAGATTCTGCCTAAAACATTGCTCGGTTTATATGCTTTATCGTCCAGACTGTACCCTTTGATTATATCTTTCAACAAACTCTTTGAATCTTGCGTATCGTATATTGTGAAGTTGGACGGGTAGCCTAAACGGTCTGCATTAAATCGTAAAATTCGCGAAAAAACAGAGTGAAATGTACCCATCGTAACATTTTTAGCTTCACCTCCTCCAATAATTTCCGAAATACGTTCGGTCATTTCCTTCGCTGCCTTATTGGTAAAGGTTAGCGCCATTATATTGAAAGGGTCAATGCCTTGGTCAATCATATGTGCTATACGATACGTTAGGACTCTTGTTTTACCGGACCCTGCACCTGCAATTACCATGGTTGCGCCGTGAATGTTTTCTACGGCAACACGTTGACTCTCATTTAATTCCTCGAGATAGCTCATTTTAATGTGTTTTGGGTTGTTTAGTACGACTCAGGGAGGTTGGTTAAGTCAACGATTCAATCACCTTACAAATTTAGAAAAATCAATGAAGAATATCCAATGGATGAAATGAAAAAAAATGAAGAAATATATTCGGTTGTCGAATTTTAATACTTTATCTTTGTAAGCTTTAATTAAAAAAATCGAATCATGAGTCACGGAATTAAACCGGGTGTTGCAACGGGAGATGAAGTTCAAAAGATATTCGCTTATGCGAAAGAGAAAGGCTTTGCTCTACCAGCTGTAAACGTTACAAGCACTAGTACTGTTAATGCGGTGATGGAAACAGCTTCCATGATGAACGCCCCTGTTATTATTCAATTTTCAAATGGCGGAGCTCAGTTTTACGCTGGAAAAGGATTGATAGATGACAATTTTCAAGCAAGTATTGCAGGTGCTGTTTCTGGAGCTAAACATATTCACGCATTGGCTGAAATGTACGGGGCTACAGTGATTTTGCATACGGATCATGCCGCCATGAATTTATTACCATGGATCGATGGTTTACTGGATGCAAGTGAAAAGTTCTTCGCAGAAACAGGAAAGCCTTTGTACAGTTCGCACATGATTGATTTGTCTGAGGAGCCAATTGAAGAAAATATAGAGATTTGTAAAAAGTACCTTGAGCGCATGAGCAAAATGGGTATGACTTTAGAAATTGAATTAGGAATTACAGGTGGGGAAGAAGATGGAGTTGACAATTCTGATGTGGATTCGTCTAAATTATATACTCAGCCGGAAGAAGTTGCATATGCATACGAAGAATTGAGTAAAATCAGCCCTCGATTTACAGTTGCGGCAGCTTTTGGTAATGTCCACGGAGTGTATAAGCCAGGAAATGTACAGTTGACACCAAAAATTTTATTGAATTCGCAAAAATTCATTCAAGATAAATACAACACTGGAGCAAATCCTGTTGATTTTGTTTTTCACGGTGGTTCAGGATCAAGTGTTGAAGAAATTCGCAAAGCAATTGGATACGGAGTTATTAAAATGAATATTGATACGGATTTACAGTTTGCTTTTACAGAGGGAACGAGAGATTACATTAGTTCGAAAATAGAATACTTGAAAACACAAATTGGTAATCCAGAAGGTGATGATGTTCCCAATAAGAAATATTATGATCCACGTAAATGGTTAAGAGAAGGAGAAATCACCTTTATTAAACGTTTGGAGCGCTCGTTTTCGGATTTAAATAATGTAAATACTTTAGCAAATTAATACGAGATAATTAATCACGTAAAATTGAAATAACGATGAGTTGGTTTAAGAGAAGTAAAGAGGGGATTACAACTTCAACAAAAGAGAAGAAAGAAACTCCAGAGGGGTTATGGCAGAAATGTTCAAATTGTAAAACAATTTTTTCGGCAGAAGATCTAAGCAAAAACGCATATGTTTGTGATCGATGTAATCATCACGAAAAAATTGGTTCTGAAGAATATTTTGAAATCATTTTTGATGGAGGAAAGTATAAAGAATTAGATGCTAAATTGACATCAGGTGATCCACTGAAATTTGAGGATACAAAGAAATATGTTGATCGTGTAAAAGCAACGCAGAAAAAAACAGGATTGAAAGATGCTGTTCGAACAGCGAAAGGAAAACTAGACGGAAATGATTTTGTTGTTGCGGCAATGGATTTTGCTTTTATTGGTGGATCCATGGGGTCTGTGATGGGAGAGAAAATTTCACGTGCGATTGACGAAGCAATTAAGTCAAAATGTCCATTCATGATTATTTCTAAATCGGGTGGAGCGCGAATGATGGAAGCAGGTTTCTCATTAATGCAAATGGCGAAGGTTTCAGGTAAATTGGGACAATTGTCGGAGGCAGGTTTGCCATATATTTCGTTTTTAACTGATCCAACAACAGGAGGTGTAACGGCTTCTTTTGCAATGTTGGGAGATATCAATATCGCTGAACCAGATGCGTTGATTGCATTTGCAGGACCTCGTGTTGTGAAAGAAACAATTGGTCGTGATTTACCAGATGGTTTCCAAACATCAGAATTCGTTTTAGAACATGGATTCTTGGATTATATTGTTGAACGTCCTAATTTAAAGGAAACACTTGCTTTGTCGTTGAAGTTGTTTAGATCTTAATATGTTAGTGAAAAAGTCTGTTGTTTTTCTTGCAGTCGGTTTAGTTTTGATTTCATGTAAAAAAGAACGTACATGTTTATGCCAATTGAAAACTTCGAATCAGAATGGCGGTTATACAGAAACGTTTACCGAATATGAAATTAATGACACGAAAGCTAAAGCGGAGAGCGAATGCCTTGTAATTCAAGCGGAATTGGAATCAAGTACATCAGCCTCCGTGAAATGCGGTCTTAAGTTTTAAGAATAAAAAAGCGCTTATAAGATAGATTTTAGAAAAAAAGACTATCTTTGCACCGTCTAAAGCCAAAAAGTTGGTGGCGACTACATAATAATTATTTAAATAATATTGGAATGTATATCAATTCAGAAATTAAAAAAGACATCTTCAAAAAACACGGTGGTAACGAAGCTAACACTGGTTCTGCAGAAGGTCAAATCGCATTGTTCACATTTAGAATTACTAATCTTACTGAACACTTGAAAAAGAATCGTAAAGATTACGGAACTCAAAGAGCACTGCAATTATTAGTTGGTAAACGTAGAAGCTTATTGGATTACTTGAAAGCAAAAGATATCGAAAGATATAGAGCAATCGTTAAAGAACTTGGCTTACGTCGTTAAGATCTTGCGAGAATATGTATTGAAAAGAGGGGGCATTCGACTTTAGTCGGCTGTCCTTTTTTTGTTTAAGCTGTCTCTTATACACATCTCCGAGCCCACGAGACAGGCAGAAATCTC
>CAJXRM010000083.1 GCA_913059205.1 uncultured Flavobacteriales bacterium | reverse complement strand
ATCTACACAGAGTAGATCGTCGGCAGCGTCAGATGTGTATAAGAGACAGAGAGAATATATCGTAAAACAATTCGTTGCGATTGCGAACAATGAAACAGGTTGTGCATTTGAAGCACAATTCATAACGTTTAATAGAAATATAAGAAATGTCATCTTTCGATGGAATGTCGTAAAAGGGTTTGAAGATTCGTATAGCAGAGTGCTTCTTACGACCAAAGATTTAACGGAGAAAATTGTCAATGAAAACCTGATACTTCAAAATTCCAATAGAGAAAAAGAAGTCCTGTTAAAGGAAGTTCATCATCGCGTAAAAAATAACTTACAAATAGTAACTAGTTTACTTAATTTGCAATCCTATACAATCAGCGATTCTGCCACGAAAGATATCTTTGATGTTAGTTTAAATCGAATTAAATCAATGGCATCTGTACATGAGATGCTATATAAATCCAGTGATTTCTCTAAAATTGAATATCAATCTTATTTAAATACGCTTATAACAGACTTGGTCAACTCGGTTAAAGGTAACAGCGAAAATATATCCATTGACATTAAAGCCCATAAGCTCAATTTAAACATAGATACCTCCATTCCTCTCGGCTTACTCATCACAGAACTTATTACAAATTCTCTAAAACATGGAATACCCGGAGACGCAAAAGGAGAAATTTATGTTCACTTATCGCGACAAGAAAACAACTTACTTTTATTGAAAATTGGAGACAATGGAATTGGTTTACCTGAAGAATTTAACCTTGAAGTATCTGAAAGCTTGGGGTTACAACTTGTAAATAGTTTAATTGAACAGCTGTCTGGTACGTGTAAAAAAGATAAAACCAAAAAAGGTACGCATATCATTATTGAATTTAAAGAGCAGTATTAAATTCTACTCTGATAAGTAAACAATTCCCAATATCTTCCTTTAGATTCTATAAGTTCATCATGCTTACCACGTTCAACAATATTCCCTTCTTCAATTACCAATATTTGATCAGCTTTTTGAATCGTACTTAAACGGTGCGCAATCACAAACGTAGTTCTATCTTTCATCAGTTCTTGTAAACTTTTTTGAATAAATGACTCGCTTTCAGTATCCAAATTGGACGTCGCTTCATCGAGTATAATAATTTTTGGATCTGCCAATAGCGCACGTGCAATCGAAATTCGCTGTCGTTGGCCACCAGACAACTTAACGCCCCTCTCACCTATTACGGTTTCCAAACCATCATCAAATCGATCAGTAAATTCATCTACATAAGCGCCTTTTACAGCAGCCAATAATTGTTCCTCGGTAGCATTTGGTCTAGGAAACAAAATATTTTCTCTAATTGTTCCTTCGTATAAAAAATCGTCTTGAAGTACAACTCCTAAATGCTGGCGATAACTACTTAAATTCACTTTAGACAAATCAATTCCATCGATACTCACTTTTCCAGAAATAGGATTTAAGAAAGTGGCAGCCAAACTCGCTATAGTAGATTTACCTGAACCTGAAGAACCAACCAAAGCCGTAACACTCCCCGCAGGAGCCTTGAAGTTAATAGAGTGAAGTACTTCCTTGTTCTCTTCATAACTAAAGCTTACATCTTCAAATTCTATGTCTCCGTGTAGCGTTTCTGTTCGTTCTGTTCGAATCTCAGAATCATCTTCTTCTTTCATATTCATCAATTCCTGCGTACGGTCCAAACCAGCCATCGCTTCAGTCAATTGACTTCCAATATTTCCCATTTGAACGATAGGTGCAACCATAAATCCAAGAAGTAAAGTAAATGACATGAAATCACCCATCGTCATAGTACCACCCATCATGAAATAACCACCAATTCCCATAATTCCAGTCGAAGCTAATCCCAACAATAAAGTGGATGAACTTGTAATCAAAGCTGTTGCTGTCAAACTTTTCTTCACGTTTAGATACAATCGTTCTACACCATCCTCAAATGTTTTATTTTCTTGCTCTTCAGCATTAAAGCCTTTAATCACTCGAACACCATTTAGTGTTTCCGTCAATCGACCTGTCACTTCCGCATTGATCTTTCCCCTTTCTCTAAAGATTGGTCGAATTTTTCCAAAAGCTTTTAAAGCAACAAACGCAAAAAGTCCAACAGGAACTAAAGTAAACAATGTCATCAGGGCATCTATTCGAATCATTAAAATCAAAGAAATTATTGCTGTAAAAGATCCACCTACTAGCTGAACCAGTCCCGTTCCAACTAAATTTCTTACTCCTTCAACATCAGACATTACTCGTGAAACCAATGCCCCAGATTTATTGTTATCAAAAAAGTTAATTGGCAATTTTAGCAGCTTCTGTTGCACTTTTGTTCGAAGGATAGAGATTAAATGTTGCGCTTCAACACTTAACAAGCGAGTTAAAGAAAATGAACTCACGGATTGAACGACAATAGCGCCTAATACCAATAGCAATAGCATCGTGAGCGCCTGCATATCCTTCGAAGGAATTACTGAATCAAATAAATTTTTAGTCGCCAATGGCAACACTAAACCAGATAAACTTCTGATAACGATCAGAACCAATCCAAGTGCAATTATTTTTTTTCTTGGCCAAATAAATTCTTTAAAAGCCCATTTAAAGGAAACGTTTTCTCTACTCATGTTTTTGGCATGACCAATATCAAGCCAAAATAGATTCGCTGACAGAACGGCAGTTTATTGAACTAATATTTCAAATTACTGTACAGAAAATAAAAAATCATGAAATACCTTGTCTTTTTCTGTCTCTTTTCGGTCACAACATTACATGCCCAAACTGCTTTTAAAGCAACTACTTTTGAATGGGTTGGTGGCCAATGTTGTGTAAGAGGTCAAGATTACAACATCTCAGTTAAAGTTGACGGTAAATTTGAAATTGTCGAAGGAGTTATGTTTGTTGTTAACAATATTGGATATGTTCACGGTCAAGTTCACAGTGTAGCATTTCAAAACGATTCGACCACTTTTCAAGTTTTTATGCAACGAAGTGAAGATTATAGCAAAAGAGAAATCACGACAGAAGTTCTACCAAAGGAATATCCAAAATTTGATGGAGAAGTGTTAATCGAATTAAATTTTGACGGTGAATTAAGACGACTCATCATACAAAAGTTCGAGTATCTCGGTTTAAAGGCTTATCCGTAAATTATTCTTAATGCGATGGTATACAAGCCAAAATTCAGACTTAAAATCTTGATTCTTGACGCTGTAAAGACTACTTTTGCACTTTGAATAAACTATGGCAGATACACGATATAATTTAAGAGGCGTTTCAGCGGGAAAAGAGGACGTTCACAACGCGATTAAAAACGTTGACAAAGGTTTGTTTCCTCAAGCTTTTTGTAAAATTGTTCCAGATTATCTTTCGGGTGACGAAGACTATTGTATTGTGATGCATGCTGATGGCGCAGGGACAAAATCTTCATTGGCTTACATGTATTGGAAAGAAACTGGTGACATTTCCGTTTGGAAGGGAATTGCGCAAGATGCTTTAATCATGAACATCGATGATTTATTGTGCGTAGGCGCAACGGATAAAATTTTACTTTCTTCAACAATTGGGCGCAATAAGAACTTGGTGCCAGGTGAAGTAATTTCTGCTATTATCAATGGAACTGAAGAATTATTAGAAACTTTACGAGGACAAGGAATTGGAATACATTCAACTGGTGGTGAAACTGCGGATGTTGGAGATTTGGTTCGCACCATTATTGTAGACTCTACAGTTGTTTGTCGTATGAAGCGTGAAGATGTAATTTCTAATCATACTATTCAAGATGGTGATGTTATCGTTGGTTTGTCTTCTTCAGGTCAAGCAAACTATGAATCTGAATACAATGGTGGTATGGGAAGCAACGGTTTAACTTCTGCTCGTCACGATGTTTTTAATAAATCTTTAGCTGAGAAATTTCCTGAGAGTTTTGACCCTTCGGTTCCAAGTGATTTGGTTTATTCGGGGTCAAAAAGTTTAACTGAACCAACAGATTCTCCATTAAATGCAGGAAAGTTGGTTTTATCACCAACGAGAACGTACGCTCCAGTCATTAAAAAAATTTTAGATGCACATAGAAGTGAAATTCATGGAATGGTACATTGTTCAGGAGGCGCGCAAACCAAAGTTTTACATTTTGTAGATAACGTCCACATTATAAAGGATAATTTATTTCCAATTCCACCTTTGTTTAAATTAATTCAAGAAGAATCAAAAACAGAATGGAAAGAAATGTATAAAGTATTTAATATGGGACACCGAATGGAAATTTATGTCCCACAAGAAGTTGCAAAAAATATTATTGCCATTTCGAAATCTTTCAATATTGACGCTCAAGTTGTAGGTCGAGTTGAAAAACATGAAGGAAAAAAATTAACGATTACATCTGAATTCGGAGAATTTAACTATTAGCCAAAATTACTAATTGCAGATTTCAGATTACAACTTAATCTGCAACTTGCAATTTGTTAATCAGCAATTAACGATTATGAGCGATTTATTACAAAAACTGGAAGCAATTAACATCCGATTTATTGAAGTTGGTAAACAAATTGTCGATCCAGATATTATTGCTGACATGAAACGCTATGTCAAACTAAACAAGGAATACAAGGATTTAGAAGAGATCGTGAACAAGTATCACGCGTATAAAAACGTTGTAGATAATTTAGCGAGTGCAAAAGCTTTGCTTAAAGAGGAAACAGATCCAGAAATGCGTGAAATGGCGAAAATGGAAATAGATGAATTGGAAAATCAACGACCTGAGATGGAAGAAGAAATCGAATTCATGCTAATTCCAAAAGATCCTGAGGATGAAAAAAGTGCAATAATGGAATTACGTGCTGGGACAGGTGGAGATGAGGCGTGTATTTTCGTTGAAGACTGTTTCAGAATGTACACGATGTTTTTCAAAGAACAGGGAATTAGTTACGAAGTAACGAATTCAAACGAAGGGGGTACAAAAGGATTTAAAGAAATTACCTTAAGTATTGAAAGTCCCGGAGTTTATGGATTGTTAAAATTCGAATCAGGAGTTCATCGCGTTCAACGCGTACCTGAAACAGAATCTCAAGGTCGTGTTCATACTTCGGCAATCACAGTCGCAATTTTACCGGAAGCGGAAGAGGTTGATTTTGACTTGAACATGGCTGACGTCCGTCGTGATACTTATCGCGCATCGGGAGCTGGTGGTCAGCACGTCAATAAGACAGAATCGGCTATACGTTTAACACATATTCCAACAGGAGTGGTCGCAGAATGCCAAGACGGTCGTTCGCAGCACAAAAACTTGGCAAAAGCGTTAACAATGTTGCGTTCACGTTTGTATCAAATTGAATTAGATAAAATTAACTCTGCGCGTTCAGAACATAGAAAATCACTAGTTTCAACAGGAGATAGATCGGCAAAAATCAGAACGTATAATTACCCTCAAGGTCGAGTCACTGATCACCGAATCAATAAAACAATGTATAATTTAAATTCATTTATGAATGGTGACATCAATGAAATGATAAACGCATTGAAATTGGCTGAAAATGCTGAAAAATTGAAGAATGCACAAGATGTTTAAATGCACCATTTTTACGAATTAAAAGGATCATGACTAGACAAGAATTAATAGAACAAATACGAATAAAACGTTCATTTCTATGCGTTGGGCTTGATACTGATTTAGCCAAAATACCAGCGCATTTACTGGATTTAGAAGATCCGATTTTCGAGTTCAACAAGGCAATAATAGATGCAACAAAAGATTTTTGCGTAGCCTACAAACCAAATATCGCATTTTATGAGTGCCACGGGCCTAAAGGTTGGGAATCGCTTAAAAAAACATTGGACTATATACCCAAAAACATCTTTACAATTTCTGATGCTAAGCGCGGTGACATTGGAAATACTTCAAAGTATTATGCTGAAACTTTTTTCAACTACTTAGGAAGTGATTCTGTTACAGTTGCGCCTTATATGGGAGAAGATAGTGTAACTCCTTTTTTGGAATACGCTAATAAATGGGTGATTCTACTTGCCTTAACATCAAATAAAGGGGCATTAGACTTTCAATTTATTGCAGACGAACATAACGATGAGCTGTATAAAAAAGTACTCCGTAAATCACAAGAATGGGGTACATCAGAAAACTTAATGTTTGTCGTGGGTGCAACAAGAGCTGAAGGAATAGGTGAAGTACGCAAAATAGCAAAAGACCATTTCTTTCTAGTTCCAGGTGTTGGAGCACAAGGTGGCTCTTTAGTTGATGTAGCAAATTATGGTTGGAATAAAGACTGTGGTTTATTGGTCAATTCATCGAGAGGCATAATTTATGCTTCAAGTGACAGAGATTTTGCTGTAAAAGCGCAAATTGAAGCTCAAAACCTCCAAAGAGAAATGGCAAAAATCTTAGATCAAAAAGGGTTCTAAATCAGTTTATTACAGTAAAATACATTTTATTACCTGCTTTGGATTTTTTTTGGTCCTAATCTTAATGGATAATCCCTTTGAGTGCTCATTAATTAACCTTATTTTTGCCAATTAATTAATTCCAAGTATTCAGGCATGTGGCAATCCATTGCAAATATTATTCTTAGAAATCGCTTCATCATTATTGGTGTAATTACCTTGATGACTGTATTCTTTGGGTATCATGCCTTAACAGGATTGAAATTAGACAACAAGTACGGAATTCTACTTCCGAAGAACGCTCAAGCAAAAATTGATCTCGACCGTTTTAATGAAATGTTTGGACAAGATGGTGGTACTCTGGCAATTGCCATCCAAACCGATTCACTTTATACGGAAAGAAATTTTCTGAAATGGAAAGAATTAGGCGACTCAATCCTAAAATTTGATGGCGTTCTTTCAGTTGTATCTGAAGCTACATTGTTTACGATTTCAAACGATCATAACGAAAAGAAATTCGTTGCTCACAAGGTTTTTTCTGATACCAAATTTCAAGAAAAATCAATCGATTCCATAAAAAGAGAAATAAAAAACAATCCTCTTTATAATGGCCTGTTGTACGAAAATGATCAAAACATTTCGTTAATGCTGGTAAAAATTGACGAAACCTTTATTACCGATCAAAAGAAAGCCAACGTTGTCCTTGACGTTGAAGCCGTTGCGGATGGCTGTAAATCATACTTTGGTCAACCACATTATGCTGGAATGCCTCATCTTCGTGTTGTTGTTGGAAAACAAGTGATGAAGGAAATGTACATTTTTGTGGGCCTTCTAATTTTAATTACTTCCATTCTAATTTACCTATTTTTTAGATCGTTTAGAGTTGTTTTAATTTGCAATTTGGTGGTCGGAATCGCGGTTATTTGGTCTATGGGTTCCATTGCGGCATTAGATTTCAACATCACAATAATCATGGCACTTATTCCACCATTGATGATTGTTATCGGAATACCAAATTGTATCTTTTTAATGACTAAGTTTCATCAAGAAATCTTAGAACATGGGAACAAGGTCAAGGCATTATCGCGTGTAATCAAGAAAATTGGAACTGCGACATTTTTAACGAACTTGACAACTGCTCTAGGATTTTTAACTTTCATTACAACTTTCTCTCCCAAGCTAATGGAATTTGGAATTTGTGCGGCAATCAACATTATGTTGGTTTTTGTATTGTCTATTTGCATACTCCCAATTATCATTTCATTTTCAAATCCTCCTAAACCGAGACATTTAAAACATTTGGAACGGAAATTAGCCGTGGGACTTTTGAATAAGCTCGTATACCTAACTGTGTACAAACGAAAATGGATTTACATTTGCACGATTACATTAGTTGTCCTTAGTTTCGCTGGAATGTATCAAGTTAAAGTCACAGGTAATATTACTGGTGATTTACCCAAGGGGCATCAAGTACTGGAAGACTTTGTTTTCATGCAGGATAATTTTGGAGGATCTATTCCATTTGAGATTTTAGTTGATTACAAAGAGTCAAGTCGACTTGGAAAAACAAGTACATTGGAACGAATTGATAGCATTCAAAATCGTTATAAAAATGACACGTTATTTTCCAAATTCATATCTTATGTAGACTTTCTTAAGGCCGCGAACATGGCTTATTACAATAACGACTCTACTCAATTTCAACTGGTTTCAAGTCGTCGAAAGCTTGGTACGCTAAAACGCTACATTGATAGTTCGGTTGTTACAAACTCAAATGGTGTAGGTGTAGCATTAAGTGAATTAATTGACACATCACATCGTGTACTAAGGATTCGTTCTCAAATGAAGGATCTTGGTTCTTATGAGGTTTCTGACATTGTCAAAGTGATGAAAAAGGACATAGAAGCAATTCTAAATCCTGAAAAAAAACAAATTGAGAAATTTTATAAAAAATATAAAAAGTCGAATAACGAAACCTACATTGATTCAATCATCTTCTCCTACCCTGCAATATACAATGCTTTAACGAGGCGTTTATCTCAAGGAGATCCTGAGAAGCAGTTTGAATTTGATTCAGATATAGATTTAATAAAAACGTATTACGCGAATAGTGGTTTTTCAGATGATTTACGCGCAGCAATTGATAAAGAATATTTTGACGTTTCTTTAACTGGCACAGCAGTAGTTGCATCTGAAGGAACGCATTATATGGTTCTAAATTTATTTACTAGTCTTTTGTTTGCCATTGTTGCGATTTCTCTGCTTATGGCCATACTTTTTAGATCGTGGAGAATGGTGATTGTTTCCTTGATACCGAATTTCATACCATTGATTTTCACCGCAGGAATAATGGGGTGGTTAGGCATTCCATTGAAACCCTCGACATTGTTGGTGTTTAGTATTGCATTCGGAATATCGGTAGATGATACAATTCACTATTTAGCGAAATACAGACTAGAATTAAAAACAAAACAATGGGATTTACGTCAATGTGTTATTATGGCAATACGCGAGGCAGGTTTAGGCATGTTTTATACCTCTATCGTTTTGTTTTGTGGATTCTCGATGTTCTCGTTCTCAGATTTTGGAGGAACCAAAGCCTTAGGTTTATTGGTTTCATTGACATTATTAGTCGCTATGATTACGAACCTCGTAATTTTACCTTCTTTACTCTTAACACTTGAAAGAAAAATCACGACCAAATCTTTCGAAGAACCGTATTTCGATGCATATGCTGAAGAAAGTGAATTGGATTGGGGCAACTTAAACATCGAGGGTGAAGGAAATGATAAGAATAGTGATTCTAATGAATCTAAAACGAATGAGTGATTTAAACGAAATCATTCATTAATTTATAAGCTATGAAGGGAATTATTTTAGCCGGAGGATCTGGAACACGCTTGCATCCATTGACATTGGCAATTAGTAAGCAATTAATGCCTGTTTACGATAAACCAATGATCTATTATCCGCTTTCAATTTTATTAAGCGCAGGAATTAATGAAATCTTAATAATTTCAACACCACATGATCTCCCACATTTTGAAAAATTATTGGGAAATGGTCAAAATCTTGGATGCAAATTTGAATACGCAATACAGGAAATACCAAATGGACTTGCACAAGCATTTGTAATCGGTGAAGAATTCATTGGAAACGACAAAGTAGCTCTGGTTTTAGGAGATAATATTTTCTACGGTGTTGGAATGGATGATTTATTAAAAGACAATTCTGATCCTGAAGGTGGAGTTGTATACGCCTATCATGTAAGCGATCCAGAAAGATACGGAGTTGTCGAGTTCGACAATCAAATGAATGCAATTTCAATTGAAGAAAAACCAAAACAGCCCAAGTCAAATTTTGCAGTTCCAGGATTGTATTTTTACGACAATTCGGTTGTAGAAATTGCCAAAAACTTATCACCTTCAGCTCGTGGTGAATACGAAATTACCGATGTCAATGCAGAGTATCTGCGTCAAGGGAAATTAAAAGTTGCCGTGCTGAACAGAGGAACTGCCTGGCTGGATACGGGAACATTTCCTTCTTTGATGCAGGCTGGACAATTTGTACAAGTTATAGAGGAGCGTCAAGGGTTAAAAATAGGTTGTATAGAAGAAGCTGCATACGTTAACGGCTTCATTGATAAGGAACAATTAAAAAAGCTAGCTGAACCTTTGCTAAAAAGTGGCTACGGTGATTACTTAATGAAATTGATTAAACATTAATGTTGAATCTTAAGTCATATGCCGATTTAATTGAAGATGAATTAAACAATATTCAACTTCCTAACTCGCCAATTGAGCTTTATGATCCCATCACTTATTTTCTTCAAATTGGAGGGAAACGAATTCGTCCTATCCTAACTTTACTTGCTGCCGAACTATTTTCTCTGGAAAAAACGAACGTAATTCCTCAGGCGTTAGCCATTGAAATCTTCCATAATTTCACTTTAATTCATGATGACATTATGGATTTGGCGCCTTTACGTCGAAATCAATTGACCGTACATGAAAAGTGGGATAACAATGTTGCAATTTTAACGGGTGATGCGTTGATGATTATTGCATACCAACATCTGGGAAGAATAAAGCTTGAATTTTTACCTGAAGCATTTGAGTCTTTCAATAAAACAGCACTTGAGGTGTGTGAAGGACAACAAATGGACATGGACTTTGAAACACGTAATGACGTTACAATTCACGAATATATTGAAATGATTCGTTTGAAAACTTCTGTTCTATTAGGTGCGGCTCTTCATTTAGGCGCAGTTGTTTCAAAAGCATCTGCAAGTGACAAAGAAGCGTTGCGCGTTTTTGGGGAAAATATCGGAATCGCTTTCCAAATTCAAGATGATATTCTCGACCTATATGCCGACCCAAGCAAATTTGGAAAACAGATTGGTGGAGACGTGATTGCAAATAAAAAAACCATATTGCAATTAACGGCGATTACAAAAGCCAATAGCGAACAAATTGACATAATTAATCAGCTTCAGTCGGAAGAAAACCTCGATTTTAAAATTAGTCGTACAAAAGAACTTTTCGACCATTTAAATGTAAAACATGATTGCGTTGAATTAATGGAAAAGCATTATACGATTGCGTTAAACGCACTTGAATCAATCAATGTATCTCAAAAGAATAAAGAACCTCTAGTTGAATTGGCTAAGTTTCTTATTACAAGAGACTTGTAGCCCATTTTCTTTTCTTTTGAAAGTTAGAAAAAATGAACTAGTTTTACACTTACTAATTAACACTACCTATGAAAAAACTACTTTTAATTCTAGTTACCTGTCCATTCTTATTAATGGCTCAAACAAAAACATCGACAACAAATGGCGATTTTTATAACCCTTTAACTTGGGATTGTTTCTGTCTACCAGCAAGTGGTGATAACGTAGTCATCAATCATGATTTAACAATGAATGTTGGAATATATTATACGTCTGGAAAAATTACAATTAATCCAAGTGGTTCTCTAACAGATAATGGAACAGATAAAGATATCTGGGTTGACGGAAGCGGTCAATTTGTTAATCATGGAGATATTTCTGTAAGGTATTTTGCAACCTCGCAATTCACTTATACAGAGAATACTGGAAATTTCAACGGGATTGATAGTATGTTAACACGAGGTGTAATGAATAATTCGGGTTCAATTGATGTATATGATTTTCTAAATGATCACATGTCAAACTTCGCCAATTTTGGCTCAATGGACATTCAAAACAACATGAACAATCAAGGTAATTTTGACAATTGGTCAACTGTAGATATTGGACTTGATTTTTCAAATTGCAATACGCAGTCTTTACATGGTGAATTTACAAACTATGGAACTGTTTGTATTTCACGTAATTTTTTGAACTGTGATGGAGATGAATTGAACGGATCTGGTCATTGGTATATCGGCAGTCTATCGAGTAATTTGGGATTGTTTTCAGGCACATTTACTTTTCATACTCCGAGTGGATCAATGACTATACCAGGAAATATAAGCAGCGGTGTGACAATTACAACTGGAAGTTGTGCTTTGGAAATCGCTGAAAATGAAAATGCACTATTTGACTTATATCCAAATCCTGCCAATCAAACAATACATGTATCTGAAATATCTGGTGAATACGTGATTACGGATTTAAAAGGTCAAACGATATTGATGGGGGAATTAAGCCAATTTGGAATTGATGTCTCAGCTCTGAACAGTGGTATGTATTTATTCCAGATTAAAAATCAAGGCGTAATTAGATTCCAAAAACATTAAAAATAACCATGCTCTCGCGCCCAACTACTAAGTTGGGCTGCATTTTGTAAATTTAATTTTTTCAGGATGTTATGTCGATGGGTTTCAACTGTCCTGACAGAAATAAACGATTTTTCAGCGATTTGCTTTGAGGTCAAGCCATTCGCTATGCTTTTAACTATTTCAATTTCCTTAATCGTTAATTCCTTCGTTACCGGCTGATCCTCACTTTTAGGAGTTAATGTTTCGATAAACAATTTATTTCTTACGTTTTCACCCAAATAAATTGCACCATTCATTACTGTATTAATTGCTTCAATCAACTCAGCTTTTGACGAATTTTTACTCAAATAACCACGTGCACCTTTACTCATAAGTCTTTTAACTATAGAAATGTCATCATGCAGAGACAATCCTATAACCTTAATTTTGGCAATTCTGTTACAAATCATTTCTGTAGCATCCAGACCATTACTGTCGTGCAGATTCACATCCATTAACACAATATCTGGTAAACGCTCAACACAAATCTCAAGTGCCGAATCTGCACTGTTCGCAGTGCCGATAATTGTTAAATTTTCTTCCATGCCCAAAAGCGCACTCCAGGCCTCTGTAACTAATTTGTGATCATCAACTAACACTATTTTGATTTGTTCTGCCATACGTTCGAATTATAAAAGGAATTTACACAATTGTTCTTACCTTTTGATGTTCTAGTTTATTATTTTATATTTAGAGAGACAACAACAACAACCCATCTAATTATGGCAATTGATAATCAGAATGCAATTCTAAACTCTTTAGAAAATCCAGCCGCAATTGTCAATGTTTCTGAATCAGGTTTCCAATTTTCTAGTATCAACTTAGAATTCGAAAAAATCATCAAAGCAAAAAGTGGTCTTGAGCAATCTTTCAATTCTCTCTTTAACGAATCTACGAATTTTGTTGCAACAATTACAGAATTTCTGAAAAATCAAAATCCGAATCAAATACAAATTTTTAAAAACTTAAACATTAATACTAAGGTATATAATGCCAAATTATCATTTCTCGGATATAACCAAACACTCATCGTTTTTGAAGAACAATTGAACGTTTCAAACAATAACCTAGTATATCTAAGCTCAGTAGCTCAAGCAATCGATGGAGTTCTGTGGAAAGGAGTTCAAATAAATGGCTCATTCACTTTAGAATATATGAGTCCGAAATCTGAGAATGTACTTGGATATTCTTGCGACTTATGGTTAAGAAATGATGAATTCTGGAATGAACATATTTACCCTGATGATAAGGAAAGGACCATTACATTTTGTCAAAATGAAATGAAAAAAGGCAATAATCATACTATTGAGTACCGAATGGTTCATGCTAATGGACATCCTGTTTGGTTAAAAGAAATCGTAACTGCGGAATTAATAAATGACGAACTTCACTATACTGGCGTAATTATAGACATTTCAGTTTCTAAAAAAGAAGAATTA
>CAJXRM010000082.1 GCA_913059205.1 uncultured Flavobacteriales bacterium | reverse complement strand
TCTACACAGAGTAGATCGTCGGCAGCGTCAGATGTGTATAAGAGACAGCAAATAGATTTGACGTTTCTTCTATACTCTTTTCAATAACCACTTTTCCATTTTGATCGACCAATTGTATAACTCCAGCGTTGATTGGTTTTGAAGTACTAATGGTCAACTCTTTATTTGCCGGATTTGGAAATACTTTTGCATCGAATGAAAATTCATTTAATCCTGCGTCATCAATATTGTATGCAATTGTGAAGTCGTCAAAATAAAATCCATCTTCTCGTAAACCACCATCTGATTCTAACTGAAAACGAACTTTAATGGATTGACCAATATAATCACTCAATGAAATTTCCTCCAATACCCAACTTGTTTGAAACCCTTCATAAACTGGATCGCCAGTCGGTTGAACTGTTCCATTTACATTTGATCCTGGCACTGTATAATTGCCACATTGTCCGATCCAATTATTTCCTCCATCAGTTGACACCTGAAATTGACAATAATCATAATCGGCTTCTATTTCCCATTTCGCGTAAAATGAAACTCCAGCATCTAAAACATTTGTCAAATCAATTGTTTGATTCAGTTCAGTAGTTTTATTTGTGTTATTCGAATAATCACCAGAGCCGTCGGTAAAACTACGCGGCGATGATACGAAATCAGATGTCGTTGTTGTCCAGTTCCCAGTCCAATTGGCAGCGGAAGTTCCATCTTCAACTGCTTGAATTGTCAAGGCTCCATATTTCTTGATAATAGTATCTTTTCTTGTCCAATCAGCGTACTCCGTTTTTAATATGTATTTAATTTCATCACCATACTGAATGCTAGGTTCAAGTACATACGAAATTGAATTTGAAGCTGACGCTCTCAAATCCAAATTGTAATTGATTGGAGATCCCACTGATTGAATATTTACCAAAGGTTCTATCGAAACCGTAACGTTACCGTCTTCTCTTCCCAATCTCAATGCATCATGATTGAAGTTTCCAGTCATTGACACTACAGAGTTCGGATCTGTTTCATCTACAATATAATATTGATGCGTCATATGTGATAGCACCATATTTGGAAAGACCATTGCTTGACAAGTAGGAATCACTTCACTTTGAGCAGGCCAAAAACCTGTTCCAATTTCAGGAGTCATTACAAAAATCGTATCCTTTTGTCCAACACCAATATCAACCTTATACATGTAATCATCTGAATCTCCAGATGCTGGGTACAATCCAGAACTTTTTTGTGGGAAATATCCATTTTGAGAACACATGTGTCCTGCCAAATCTGCAAAATAATCGTGGTGATCAGCAAATTCAGCTGTGGTTGTTCCGACTGGGTACAACAAAGTATTCCCGTATGTATGCGCATTGAATGCAGATGTAAATCCTACATTTTCTACTAACCATTTAATCGCTTGAGACTCTGGCTCTGAAAACGCATTGGAACCCGGATAAGTGTCGTTATTTGGGTCAGGACTCACGCCAGTTGTGTTCCATCCATATGAATAATTTCTATTTAAATCCACTCCAGGATTAGATGTTCCCACGCTTGGATTTTTATTTTTTCTATGCATTCCAAATCCACTAGGATCTTGCGATTGATTGTGTATATATCCGTCTGGATTGATGCACGGAACAAAGTACATTTCAGTATTATTCACCAAATATTGAATTTCTTCATTTGTCGCGTAGTTTTCCAGCAAGTACCACATGTAAAAAATGGTTTGTGACATACTCATAGGTTCACGCGCATGATGAATTGCCGTATATAACACCTTCGTTTCGCTGGCTTCACTCGTTGAAGGATTATCTGAAATTTTCACATGATAAATTGGTCTTCCTTCCCAAGTTTGAAAAGTTGAAATTGGAGATTTAACTGTAATTAAATTCGGATATTGAGAAACCATATCATCCAATTCATCTAACATTTCTTGATACAAATAGAAACCAGCATACGAACCAGGATCTGTTTCAAAATTACCTGGAACAGCCGGAAGAGTCTCAGCGGAACCTCCAGAACACGAAACATTTTTTGTTGAATAGTGAGGATTATCGTTTTGAGATTTGTAGTATGCCTTCACATCTTGATGTATTACATCGAAAAGAAATCCATTCGAAGCGATGATATCAATCTCATCTGAAGAAAAATCACTTGTAAATGAATAATCCTTTTTCCACTCACCATGATCAACAGGAAGTCCCAATTCTGCCAATCGTTGAAGACCTTCAGAGTTTGTGTAAATCTTAATTTTAGAATAGTTTTGAGCAAAAATCTGGCTCATACAAATTAACATGGAGAGTGTCAGTAATCGTTTCATAGTTCTATTTAGTTTGCTGCAATTTACTTATAATAAAGGAAAAATGAAACTTCCAAGTAGAGTATTACGGGTAGATTATAGTTTTTCCGTACAGAACTCAAAAGTCCAACAGTTTATTGCTATGTGAAAATGGCGCATGCGCCTAATCATTGACTATACACTACACAAACAGTGTAGGGTCTGAATGTTTAAGACTTTAAATTGAAAATCACTGTTCTCATCCATCAAGGTAAAAACTCATTCAACACATTTATTTCGCCATCCATATACATCATACAATTCGAATCAAAGTTTATCATTTACATTTGAAATTCAACTTATTAAAATAGTACCATGAAAGCAGAAAAAAAATTAACATTCGGTAGAATCTTCTGGCCAACTTTTTGGGCGGCATTAATTGTTTCCATTTTAGGATTAATCATTTGGCTTATTGTAATAAGCGGAATCATTAGCAGTTTTGACAATGAAACAGGACTGATTGTAAAAGACAAAACAATACTACACATGGAGCTTAATGGACCAATTGCTGATAAAGGCAATAGTCAATTCGATCCAATGTCATTCTCAATGAACAACACAGCTGGACTAACCGATATTCTGCATGGTTTAGAAGAGGCTAAAACAGATAAAAAAATCAAAGGGATTTTTATCGAAATTGATAATTTAAGTTGTGGCTTTGCAACAGCTAAAGAAATTCGAGATGCAATAAAAGACTTTAAATCTTCTGGAAAGTTTGTTGTTGCCTATAACAGTGGAGAAGTTGTTACTCAAAAAGAATACTACATTTCTTCTGCTGCTAATGAGAACTATGGTTTCCATTCTTCAATGATGGAATTTTTAGGTTTGGGTGCAGAAATGATGTATTTCAAAAACGCGTTGGATAAAATGGATATTGAAATGCAAGTTATTCGTGGATCGGACAACGATTTTAAAAGCGCGGTAGAACCATTTTTCAGAAGTGACATGAGTGATTCGTCTCGTGTTCAAGTTGAACGCTACATGGAAGGATTATGGTCAGACTTTAGAGCGGACATATCAAAAGACAGAAAAGTTTCCTCGGAAGAATTGAATCGTATTGCTGAAAATGCTTTAATTCAAAATGTAAGTGATGCTGTTAAATATAAATTAATTGACGCCACAAAATACCGAGATGAAGTAATTGACATACTGGCTGAGAAAGTAAAAAGCAAAAAAGGTCAAGATCTTGAATTATTGGCTTTTGGCAAATATTCGAAAAAGAGATTTTATCAGGACCAAACGTTGACGAAAGGCGACAGCCCAAATGTAGCCGTTATTATGGCTGAAGGCGGTGTAGCCAAAACTGGAGATGGATTAACATCGGAAGAAATTTGTGAATTGTTTCAAGATGCGAGAGCGAATAAATCAGTGAAGACCGTTGTGTTTAGAATTAACAGTCCTGGAGGAAGTGCATTGGCAAGTGATGAAATTTGGAGAGAAGTTGAATTGACAAACAAAACCAAAAAAGTAATTGTATCAATGGGAGATGTAGCCGCATCTGGAGGATATTACATCGCTGCGCCGGCAACACGCATTTTTGCTCAATCAAATACAATCACAGGCTCAATTGGAGTTTTCGGTGTTATTCCATACACTGGTGGAATGCTAGAAAACAAACTAGGTTTAACGTTCGATAGAGCTTCTACAAACAAGCATGCAATTATGACAACTAATCGCAAATTAACTCCAGAAGAATTATCAATTATTCAAGAAGGTGTTGACGATATTTACTTGCAATTTAAACAACGTGTGGCTGCTGGACGTGGAATGACTGTTGAGCAAGTTAATGTTATTGCACGAGGACGCGTGTGGACAGGTCGCGATGCTTTAAAAATTGGTTTAGTAGATGAAATCGGTGGATTAAAAGATGCAATCGCTTACGCTGCAAAAGAGGCAGGTGTTAAAAAAGCGAAAGTATTGTATTACCCTTTAGTCAAAGAAGATAAATTGGGACAGTTCATAGAACAGCTTGAAGAAAGTGAACAAATCAAAGCTTCGGCATCCGCTGAATTGCCAAAAACATTTGTTCATTATTACAATCAATTGAAGAAATTAGAATCATATCAGGGAATTCAAATGAGAATGCCTTATGATATTTCAATCGATTAAATGATTTAACATTGATATCTAACCCGCAATTGAAATTTTCTTTTGCGGGTTTTTTCATTACTTTCACATTTCAAAATGTCTAAATTTTACTACATATTATTTTTCATGTGTACACTTTCTTTTACAGGCATTTCGCAGAATGATAGTGTAGCAAAAAATGTAGTTTACATTGATTTTGGAGGTGCGGGAGTTTTTGGTTCTATCAATTATAGTAGAAAGTTTTATTCGATTAAAAAATTTGATTTTGATGCACATATTGGCATTTCAACTACTAAGATTACCGATTTTCGGAACAAGATCAATCCTCAACTAATTCTTCCTGTTGGAGTACATATTGCGTTTGGCAAAACGCATTATATAGAGTTGGGACTTGGCTGTGCGTATGAAAATCATGTACGCGCAAATGCAAACTTTAGTCCGAAGCGATATCATTCATTCAATGGAAATTCGTCTCTCGGTTATAAATTTCAAAAAATACAAGGCGGTTTTTTATTCAGAGCGTTTTATTCGCCAATTCTCGAACGATTTAAAACAATGCGACACTGGGGTGGACTCAGTTTCGGCTACGCATTCTAATGAGGCGCTTAATGTACATATCGTTCCTCCCTATCCTATTCATGGGGTGCAAATCTGAAAAATTCGAGATTGAGAATTTAAATGGCAATAAGATAGATGTCCTTGGTCACGCCGGTATGGGCGTATCAGACATGTACCCGAGTAATAGTGCTGAATCGATATTGAATTGCCTAAACCTTGGTGCAACTGGCTCAGAAATGGATGTTCAAATGACCTCAGATGGAGTTCTCGTGCTCTTTCATGATGAATCTTTAAATCAAAAAACAGATGTACAAGGCACTATCTATTCACATACCTGGGATGAAATTAAAGATGCCCGTTATGATGAAATGCCGTATTCAAATTTCAAAATAGTTCGCTTATCTGAATTAATCGAAAATATTGAACACTTTGAAGACTATATTTTCACCTTTGATATCAAACTATATTATGATCCGTTAAATTATGAAGCCCAATTTGAGCAGTTTAGTGACGCGATAGTTAATTTATTTAATGAATATAATTTACACAGTCATGTCTATATCGAGAGCCAATCAACGTTGTTTTTAAGCTTGCTGCAATCAAAAGCCAGTAATATTGATTTATACTATTACCCCCAAACGTTCCAAGACGGTCTCGCCAGTGCTCTATCCTTAAATCTAAAAGGGATCTCAATCTCTACTTTTTCAATAACTAAAGAAGAAGTTCAACAAGCTCATGATGCCGGTGTTTTTGTAACTATTTGGAATATTAAAACCAAAGAAGACAACATTGAAGCAATTCATAAAAACCCTGATATGATACAAACTGATAAAGTAAAATACTTGGTTGACATCTTATCAAAACAACAATTAATCAATTAATTTTACACGAATAATTTCACACGGACTGTCATGATAAAATCGCTTTTTGCTATTACACTTTTAATTTATATTACCGCGTCTTGCGCATTCAACAAGATGTTCTTACATCCATTCCAATTAAACGCAACCGATTCATTTAGCGATTACAACAAAGACCTTAACGATACGCTTACACTCTCATTTAAAGACGATCAGACCCCTGTTATTCGCAATTCGAAAAACGAATTAGCCGATTTGGGATATACGATTGAAAATATTCACATTATCAATCAGCAAGAAGATTCGTTGAATGCTTGGTTTATTTCACCAAAAAGTAACTACAATGGCATTACGCTGTACTTCCTTCATGGGAACGCTGGAAACATTATTTACAATTATTTATTGATGGAACCATTCGTGAAAAAAGGGTTTCAAGTTTTTATGCTGGATTACAGTGGATTTGGCTTTTCAAAAGGTAAAGCAAAACGAAAGTATGTGTTAACAGATGCAAAAGATGGATTGGATTATTTGTTAAGTCGACAAGATATTAAATATGATAAATTGATAATGTACGGACAATCTTTAGGAGGACATTTAGCCGCTGTTTCAGGTTCGCAAAATCAAAAATTAATTGATGGTTTGGTTCTAGAAGGGGCATTCTCCTCTCATAAAGATGCTGCGAACGACAGAGTGCCTTTTTTAAGTCGAATATTTGTGCGTGAAATGTACAGTGCCGAGAAGAACATTGGAAACTATACCAAACCTTTGTTGATTATTCACAGCACTGAAGATGCAGTTATTCCATACAAACACGCTGAACGATTGTTTGAATTGGCAACTTCAAAAAAGGAACTTTACACAATAGACGGCCGCCATGTTTTTGGTCCGTTGTTGTATGGAGATACTATTGCCGAGAAAATGATTCAGTTGGTGAAATAAAAAGGTTCCGAACGATTGCCAACCAACTTAGGTCGTTGAAATGATCTTACTTCAACGCAAATTTAAACGTCTTTTTAACTTCAATTTTTTTATCGCTGATCTCAGTTTTACCAAACATTCCTCCTGGCATTTCGACTAGCATTTGTTTATAGTAGTCCATAAAATTGAATGAAGAAGCTCCTGCATTGTCAGATATACTCAATAATTGACCAATACTTTCACCAGAAACTTTAGACATCATTGTTGCTTGAGCAAGTGCTTTATTGTACAACCTTTTAAAACTTTCATCTTGAAATTTAGCTTCAGATTCATACTTCACTTCCTTAATTTTTCCAGTAATACCATCTAGTTTTTTCAATATATCAATAAGCACTTTTAGCTCATTTTCATTTGTCAATGGTACCAATAAACTTGGATTTTTTGTTTTACTTGAAACCGTATAATCTTTATCCGAGGAAAGAGAATATTGAAACCCTTCTTTATCCAATGCTTTTGTAATTTGAGGAATTGAAGTCGTTGGTAAGTCTTCCTCTTCAAAATCCATCATGATGTCCATCCCCATGAAATCATTCTTTTCTCCAATATCGATTTGATAAGTATAGCTAATAGGTTTTAATGTGATGGTGTCTGTTACTGTTAGTTCAATAAAACGCGATTGCTGGGCGAATGTATAAATTGGTAACATTAATAGTATAAGTGCGACCGCTAGTTTTGTTTTAGTGTTCATGGTATTTTGTCGATTAATTATTGCAAATAATTGGCTAGATGCTAAAGAATTTACTTCTTATTTTTCACGACTAAAATAACCATAAAACCTATAATAAAAATCTCTAAACGAAAAAAGCCCCAACTTTCGTCGAGGCTTTACTATCAGAAAGTATATCTTATTTCTTCTCTGCCAACTTCACGAAATCATCGTAAGAAATTTCTTTCTCGTTTAATTTCACAGTTTCTTTGAAGTAAGTCATTAATTTTTGTTCGGCTAACATGTCGTAAACACGCCCCGCTTCTTCTTGGTTTTGCAAAACTTGCATTGCAGAAGCTGTCAACTCTTTATCTTCTGGAGCTGGCATTCCGTATTGTGCGTAATTGTTAACCAATAATCCTTTTGTAAAATCAATTACTTCGGCGTTATCCAATTTAATATTGTTTGTTTTAAAAATATTTCCTTGAATTAATTGCCATTTAAGGCCTTTTGCATATCCGTCGTATTCAGCTGCAATTTGTTCATCAGAAATTTCCTTTTCATTGGAAATTTTAATCCAACGTTTCAAAAACTCATCCGGTAAAGAAATTTTCGTTTTCTCAATCAAAGTATCGTAAACATCACGAGTTAAAATTCGATCTGAATCATTAGCGAACATTCCTGTTAAATCAGCAACAATTCTTGCCTCCAATTCTTTCTCATTTTTAACCGCTCCTTCACCAAAAAGTTTATCAAACAATTCAGTGTTTAATTCGGCCAATTCCATACCCTTTATTTCGGTAATCGTCATTTCGAACAAGTTAGAAACGTTTTCCAGTTCAGCTTCAGAAACGCCTAACATTGCGGCAGTATCTTTTCCACCTTTAGAAACAGATTTTGGATCTACAACCACCTTGTCTCCAACTTTCTTTCCTGTTAATTCTTTCTTCACTTTTTTGTCTTCTACAAACTCCATAGAAATTGTTGAAGAGTGAAGAATCCCACCTTCCTTAATCGATTTATCCGAATTTAACTCAACGAATTGAGCTAAAATCATATCAGATTCAGAAACGGCATCAGATGAAACCAGTTTTCCGTAACGACGACGTAAGTCATTGATTTGTTGATCAATTAACTTTTTATCTACCTTTACTTTGTTGTAATCGAATTTATTTTTTGAAGACAATGGCACTTCGAAAGTAGGAGCCAATCCAATTTCATATTTGAACTCAAACTCTGCTGGTTTATCAAAATCGCCTTTAAATTCACCATCTTTAGCAGGAATTGGATGTCCTAATATTTCAATTTTATTTTCAGAAATGAATGCCTGTAGTGATGAATTAACTGCTTTGTTTAATTCTTCCGAAAGAACAGATTTTCCGTATTGCTTTTCAATCAATCCCATAGGAATATGACCTGGTCTAAATCCTGGAATTTTGGCCGTTTTACGGTATTTGTTCAAAGCATCCTTAACTTTTCCTTGATAATCTTCAGGAGAAACGACAACTTTAATAATTGCGTTTAACGCATCAACATCTTCGCGAACTACATTCATCTTACTTAACTTTACTTGTTTAAAATAAAAAATGGCGTCCGTCTAAAGCCGGACACCATCACATTATTGTGCGGATGGAGGGACTCGAACCCACACACCTCGCGGCACTAGATCCTAAGTCTAGCGTGTCTACCAATTTCACCACATCCGCAATAATTTCAATCGTTGAGATTTCGTTTAATCTCTTCCCGCAGCTTTAGAAACGGAGTGCAAATTTATTCATTTATTTCTAACTAGGAAACACAAGTGACTATTTTTTTTGTCTATTCTTAATTATAGTTAACATCTCTTGTAAAATGTGGATAAAACAATACGACTTCTGTCTGTAAAAAAGGACTATTCGTTGTAACTTTGTGGACTTCAAATTTTGAATGCATGTTAACAATTGATCCAAAAGAAATACCAGTTCCGAAATTACATCACTATTTACTTGGTGCCATCGGTCCTAGACCTATTGCATTTGCTTCGACAGTTGATGCGAATGGGATTGATAATTTGGCTCCGTTTAGTTTTTTCAATGTATTCAGCGCTAATCCACCAATACTTATTTTTTCTCCTGCGCGCAGTGGAAGAACCAATGAAACAAAAGATACATACAACAATGTAAAAGTGGTTCCAGAAGTCGTGATTAACGTCGTGAATTACGATATTGTTCATCAAATGAGTTTGGCGAGTTCACCCTTCGCTCCTGGAGTGAGTGAATTTGATAAGGCTGGATTTACACCAATAGCTTCGAAAACAATTCGTCCAAAGCGAGTTGCTGAGTCACCGATTCAATTTGAATGCAAAGTGATTGAAGTAAAAGAATTAGGAAATCAGGGAGGAGCAGGAAATTTAATTTTCTGCGAAGTGATGAAAATTCACATCAACGAAGCTGTATTGGATGAAAATGGTTCAATTGATCAACATAAAATTGATTTGGTTTCACGCATGGGAGGAAATTGGTACTGTCGAGCAGATCAAAATTCTATGTTTGAAATTACTAAACCAATCACAACGATTGGAATCGGATTTGATGCGCTTCCTAATGATGTTTTAAATAGTAGCATTCTTACTGGTAATGATTTAGGTCAATTGGCAGGAATAGAAGAGCTACCTAATGAAACGGACGTGAATGAGTATAAGTTAATCGAACTGAGTGATTTATTTGTATCTTTGGAAGACGAACCTATTCAACTTGAAAATGCTTTACATACTAAAGCCAAGGAGTTACTAAAAGAAAACAAACTGGAAGATGCATGGATGACCTTGCTTGCCTTCAACAATGGATAATAACAACAACTAATAATAAATAAACAAGGATTATGTTCAAATTAACAGGAACACTTAAAGTGATCAAAGATACTGTTCAAGTAACGGAAAAATTTTCGAAAAGAGAATTCGTGGTGAGTGAGAACTCAAGTATGTACCCACAAGAAATTGCTTTTCAGGCAGCACAAGATAAATGTTCTATGCTTGATGGATTTACCGAAGGTGAGCAAGTAGAAGTTTCTTTCAACTTAAGAGGTCGCGAATGGACAAGTCCACAAGGAGAGGTGAAATACTTCAATACTTTAGATGCATGGAGAATTGAAAAAATGGGACAAGGAATGCCACAAGGTGGACCTTCTGATATGAATTTAGATACCGTTCCAGCTCCACAAGCTAATACGCAAAGCGAAGCTGACGACGATTTACCGTTCTAATTCGATTGAAGAATAAAATTGAAAGGCATCTGAATAGGATGCCCTTTTTTTTTTATATGTAGATTTTTTAAATCTCCCTCTTCATCCATTTCCAAAGGGAAAATTTCAACTCTACGGTTATAAATTCATTATTTTTCCATAAATAATATCAATCGAAGTGAGTTTTAAAATCGCGCATAGCATCAGCAAAAAGTGGAGCGCATTGAAAGTTGCTAATAGTGGAAAAGTTTGAAGCACAACCGAACTGCATTGCACAATGCAACGCTAAACCTTTTTATTTCACTTCGTGGCTACTTCACGGTCATTTTTCGGACGATACCAAAAATGAAAAAAACTTAATTATTCAAATAAATCTCCCTACTCTTCCACTTCGGTTTATAGATTGGTATCAAAACTAAAATTAACAAGGTGTAAAATGGAAATAGAAGTTCATATAATGGAATAAATAACCACGTCTTCATGCGCTTAATTCGATTGAAATACGGAGCAAAGATGATTAAATCTAAACACGTTTTCCATGTAAGCAAGATCAAAGCAAAAGTAATTTCACCAATTATTAAATAATAAATCATCAATCCAAAAAAAGAAGCGGTCAACAGCGTTTGAAAAATGGATAAACCTGTGCTTAAATGATCCTTCAGATGCCCTGTTTTACCAAGCCAACGCAATCGCTGATCAAGAAATTCCTTGAATGATTGGGGTGTTTCGGTTTCCACACCAAATTCAGGGTTAGATATCAAACGTACATCAGCTTTATTCTCTCGAAAATCCCGTAATAGGTACATATCATCACCACTAGCGATGTGCTTGTGCGTTTCAAATGAGTCAAACGCATTGAATTTAGATCTTTTAAAAAGTAGGTTTGCCCCGCTTGCCATGATTGGTCTTTTCCATCCAGCCAATCCAACATTCACAGCGTTGACCAGAATTAAATCTATTTCGTACAATTGACCAAACATCTTTTTTGCTTTCATCGTTACAGGCATTATATACATATCCGTGTATTGAAGCTTGGAAATTGATTCAAAATAATCTGAGTGAAACGCAACATCCGCATCCGTTGTGAGAATAAATTCACTTTCGGTTTGTTCGATACCCAAACGTATAACGGCTTTTTTTCCAGAAATAGAATTTGGAGCATGTATTATTCTGTAATTCTCAATTTTGATTATTTGTTCAATTAATTTAACCGTATCGTCAGTTGAATGGTCATTAATGAATATGATTTCTTTGGGTAAAACGGTTGATGCATTCAAGCTTTCAATTAGTACTGTTATCCTATGTTCTTCATTTCGAAAAGGAACAATTAGAATCAAATTTTGAAGATCAATTGGCGGCTCTGTTTCAGTGTATACAATTTCTTTTTTTCCGTTTTTGAACAATCCAAAAATAACCACTGCAGATAATAGCAAAAAATAGAGAGTAAAATAGAAAAGTAAATAATTAAACATTTTCTCGATTTTTACAAATGACTAATCCTACAAGAGCAGGCAACAAGGTGTTTAATGCCCAAATAATTAAGGAACTAAACAATATCGCGTATTCATTCATTTCTAAATTTACTAAAACGAATAGGGCGACCGATTCCCGCACTCCAATCTTTCCCAAAAAAATGGATGGAATAAGCATAGTGAGTAAATACACCTGCCAAATCGCCATAATTACAGAAATATCGATTATTTCACCAAAAGCTCTAAGCATCAATGAAAACTGCATCGTGAACACAAAGAATCGAAGCAAGCTTAATCCCAAAATTGTTATTCTGAAAGTTCTATTTTTCGTTAAAATTTCACGAAACGAATTAAAATATACTTTCTTTTTAAAACGACTTAAAAAATTATCAATGAAAAAATAAAGCAAAAATGCCATGATAACCGCAAAACCCAAAACAAATATTAATGACTCAGAATGTGGAAGTACATATAAATCTCCTACAATTAATATCGCAATCCATCCAAAGACCAAGCTGGCCAGAAATTGGGCATAGTTACCTAATAATGTAAATAGGGTAATAGAAATTCGATGTTTTCGCTCGAAATAAAACAATCTACCGATGAAATTGCCCATCATGTTGGGAGTGACAATTCCCGTTACAATTCCCGCAAAAAACGATTGCGAACGAGTTTTTAATTCTGTCTTTGGTACTATTAATTTGAGTGTGACTTTCCATTGAATATATGCAATCCAAATATTTAAATAAACCAGTCCTAAAGCTATTAGAAGAGCAACAATTGAATCCAATTTAAATTCTCGCCAAGAATCTTTATTAAATTGATTTATCTGAAAGTAGATAATAACAATCACCAATAGAAATAATGTCAACTTTATTAAGTTGAATATTTTCCTGTTATTTTGATTAGTTTTAAGCAACGAAAAGATTTTAATGGTTGAAGATAAAATAATTCTTGGAATTGACCCTGGAACTACGCTCATGGGATATGGAATAATACATTTCAAGGGAAAAAAAATGGAGCTGATTACATTTGGAGTTATTCAATTGAATAAACTCCCTACTCATCCAGATAAATTAAAGCGCATTTTTGAACGGCTAGATGGAATTATTAGGGAGTTTCGTCCCGATGAAATGGCGATTGAAGCTCCATTCTTTGGGAAAAATGTACAATCGATGTTAAAATTAGGTCGTGCTCAAGGGGTTGCCATTGCAGCTGCCTTAAGTCACAATGTCCCATTTGAAGAATATTCTCCCCGTCGCATCAAGCAAGCTATTACTGGCTCTGGTGCAGCATCAAAAGAGCAAGTAGCAAATATGCTTCAAAATTTACTTAAATTTGAAGAGATGCCTAAATACCTTGATGCTACAGATGGGTTAGCAGTCGCATTGTGTCATCATTTCTCTAAGGGAATTGGAGAACACAATAAGGTTAGCAAAGGAGGTAATAACTGGGGGGCATTCCTAAAAAACAATCCAAATAGAGATATTACGAAAAAGGATTAATTAATTCAATGCAGGTCTTAAAGAAAGCAACTCGCAAAAAAGAATGATTACCGTAAAAGCATGATGCTAGTAAAATTATCCTAATAAAATTACTCCAATACAGAAACGTGTGAATTTTTCATTCAAAAAAATGCCCCACCAAATACATGGAGGGGCTTTATAAAAGCGGCGTCGACTTACTCTCCCA
>CAJXRM010000081.1 GCA_913059205.1 uncultured Flavobacteriales bacterium | reverse complement strand
ATCTACACAGAGTAGATCGTCGGCAGCGTCAGATGTGTATAAGAGACAGAAACGATACTTTTTGTAATAAATAATTCGTGCTATCTGTCAAATACTGGTTCTTGAACTGCAACAATTCCAATGAAGATGAGCTGCTATATTTCTCCTTTAACTCATAATATTTAAAACGACGTTGAGAAAGAGCCATAATTTCTTCGTACAACTTCAATCGTTCCTTTTGTAATTGAGAATTGTAGTATGTTTTCAATACATCTTGGATTGTCGTTTCAATAATTGCAATGGCATTATTCGCACTTTGTGATTCCAATTGCTCTAATCTTTGCTTTGAGATTTTCACTTTAAATCCACTGAAAATATTCCAGTTAGCACTAAGTGTTGGTGAAAGGGATTGGTTTAGAATAATTCCTGGAGTAAACGTAAATGGGTTGTTCGTATTATCCTGAATTACATTTTGTTGCGCAACAGACAATGTCACAGTTGGAAACAATCCTGCTTCTGACCATTTATTATTTTTCTCAGCAATTTCATTTTGCTTTTCTGAAATCAGAATTTGGTAATTATTTTCTAACGCCGTAAATACAGCTTGCGATGCGGAAAGCTCTTTTTGACCAAAACTATTTGCAACAACAAGTAGAATTACGAATAGGCTATTTATCTTCAAAATCATGTATGTGTTCTTCTAATTTTAATACGGGTTCCACTTTACGTGGATCAATGTTTCTTTCTCCGGTCCAAATCCAGCGACCTGTTCTTCTCGAGCCATTCCAAAACAGAATGGCTGAAGGGTAGAAGAATAGGATGAAAATTGTTCCAAACAAAACACCAAAGGCAATGGAAACCGCCATTGGAATTAAAAACTGGGCTTGCATGCTCGTTTCAGAAATAATCGGTAGCAATCCTGCTACAGTAGTTAATGAAGTAAGAATAATAGGTCTAAAACGTGAATTAGCTGCTTCAAGAGCTGCAGTTTTGGTGTCCATTCCTTCTTTCAATAAATCGTTGTATCGGTCCAAGAAAACAATCGCATCATTAATCAATACACCTGTTAACGCAATCATTCCAAAAACAGAAAGTATGGAGACTGGAATTCCAACTAATCCATGACCTAAAATTGCTCCTCCAATTCCAGCTGGAATAACAAGCATTATTAAAAACGCACTGCTCAAGCTGTTGAAATGAAGCATTAAAATGATGAACATAATCGTAATACCTATTGAACCAACGGCTTGCATTGAACTTCCTGTTTTTTGACTACGTTCAGCTTGGCCCAATTGCTTAAATTGTACTTCAGGATAAACTTGTTTTATTTTAGGGACCAATTTATCTGTAATCTCACCATTTATCGTTGCTACTTTATCAGGGTCGATACTTTCGGCATCGACTTTAATCAATCGTTGACCGTCTCTACGTCTTAGATTTTCAGGTGCTCGACCTTGTAAGAAATCACAAATTTCAATCAATGGAATAGCCAATCCAGTTGGTGTTTTAATTTTCATGTTTTCCAAGTCAGAAAGTGAACTTCTTTCTTCTTTAGGATATCGTACCCAAATTTTCACTTCATCGGTTCCAATAATAACACGCTGCGCTTCTTGTCCAAAGAATCCTCTTCGAATTTGACCAAGAATTTCATTTTCTGTAATGCCATAAATTTCAGCTTCTGGTTTTAAGTGAAGATATACTTCGTTTTTACCTGGAGGCATGTTGTCTTTAATATTGATTACACCATCGATTTTAGCCAATTCTTTTTTGAACATTTCTTTTGCTGCCATCAAAGTAGGTTCGTTTGGAGCGGTAATTCCAAGTTCAACTTCTTTTCCAAAACGATTGAAGCCACCAACATACGTGTCTTGCGCTAATTTGCCTTCATCCGAAGCTTCAATTCGCGCAATAATTCGCGTCATTAATGTGTCTACCGGGGTTTTAGAGTCTTCGCCATTGAAAAACACTTGTACCATTGAAGCGTGATTTCCAGCTTGGCCAATGTTCATTCCAAAACCAATATTACTCGAATAATACGTCAGCAATGAATCGCCAGTTTCGTCAATAATTCGTTGATTTTCTTCAAATAAAATTTGAGTGGCCTTCTCTACAAATTGAACTGATTTTTCTTTATTATCACCTGGTTTATAGGCTGCTTCGATTGTGAAAAAATCCGGTTGAATATCTGGGAAAAAAGTAAATGAAATTACCCCTTTAGAGAAAAGGAAAATCACAGCAAATAAAAATATCATTGGGAAGAAAAAACCTAGTCTATACCATTTCAATCTCGTTCCTACAATCATTTCCACAGCTTTGTTAAACCAGTTGTCTCGGACATACTTAATTCCTTTATCAGCTCCACTTCTGACATTGTTTTCCATAGGAGATTTAACAAATCCGGTAAAAAGTATTCCTGCTCCAGCGATTATTAAACAAAATGGAAAGAGAATCATTCCGAAGCTCGGTTCCGCTGGGAATAGATGTGTGGCGAGGTAAATTATTCCTAAACCAACTACCATAAACAACGCACCCTTCAAATAACTAAACGTATGTTTCTTTGTTTCAGCAAGCACTTTCTTATGTCCCAAGTGAGCGGGGAGAACGATAAACGCTTCGAAAAGTGAAAAGGCAAGACATGAAATTACTACGAATGCCATTTCTCGCATCATTTCAAGCCCTTCAACGAATAGCAATATGGAAAAGGCAACAATTGTAGTCAATACAGAACTAAAAACAGACCCCAAAACTTCCATTGTTCCATCCAATGCCGCTTTGTGAGCTGGTTTTCCTTTTTCAAAATGTGCGTAAATATTCTCTGCAATTACAATTCCATCATCTACTAAAATTCCAACTACAAGTATCATCCCGAACAAAGAAATCATGTTTATCGAGATGCCGTACATCAATCCAAAAATGAACATCCCTAAGAATGAAAATGGAATTCCAAAAGCTACCCAGGCTGATAATTTAATATTTAAGAAAAGTCCTAAAAACAAAAGAACAAGTATTAATCCCATCATTCCATTCGATGTTAACAAATCTATTCGATCGTTTAACATACTATTGAATTCGTAGAAAATATTGAAATTGAATTCAGGATTTTTTTTCTCAAATGTTTCTTTGTACTTATACAGTTCTTCAGTAATCTCGGTTATATCTTGTTCAGGTGTTTTTTCAATTTGAAAAGATACTGCGGGTTTCCCATTGTATTTGGCCTCTTGTGAAGCCTCAGAATAACCCAGTTGAACGTCAGCAACATCACCTATGGAAATTTTCTCTCCAGATGTGGTTGTACGTAAAATGATTTTAGAAATGTCATCTGCCGCTGTGCTTCTGTTGTTGGAGCGAATATTCATTTCTTCCAAGCCTCCTCGAATCATTCCTGTCGTGATGTCAACATTCTTACTTCCAACCGCCAAGGCAACCTCTTGCATGGAAATAGAATATCTAAGCAAGTCTTGCTCTCGAACATTTATCGCGATTTCCTTTTCAGGAAAACCATTTTTTACAATTTGACTGATGACTTTAGTATTGAGTAGATCACGTTCTACTTCCGAAGCCATATCTGTTAACTGTGTTGTTGAAGCATTGTCTTTTTTAGCAGAAACACCAACAAAAGCGACCACGCTGCCCATTCCACCTGATTTTAATCTTTTTATCAATGGACGTTCTGCGCCTTGCGGGAATGAATTAATTGAATTGACACTGTTTTCCACTTCGCTCAACAAATCATCCATGTCTGTATCAACGAATGCTTTAATTGTTATTTGCGCGTAATTTTCAGATGAGGAACTGTTCACCTCTTCAATACCGTCTAGTCCCGAAATTGCCTGTTCAACCTTTATGGTAACGCCTTCTTGCATTTCAGTTGGAGACGCTCCGGCATAAAATACGGAGACAACAATTTGATTGGGATCAAGCTCTGGAAAAAATGATCGCTTCATCGTAAAAATGGAAAACAAACCAAACATTAACACCAATGCAATGGCTGCATTTCCCCAGATTGGGCGATTGATAAAAAATTGAATTACTTTTTTCATAACCTATTTTTATCTGGCGATTCCTTTGTATTTTACTTTAGAATCATTCGTTTCGATTTGTTCCAAGACTACTGCTTGACCATTTGTTAATCCGGTTACATATACTGAATCTGGTTTTGAACTAACAATCATTACGTCTACGGCACTCAATTTACTGTTGTTTAGAACCTTTACTTTACCATCTTTTACGGCTACTCTTGGAAGTGTTACAGTTTCTTTATTCGATTCTTTATTGATTGAAACATTTAAATACATACCGTGATAAATTTGTTGTTCTGGTAATGCTTTGACTGAATAGTAAACGTCAGCTGACTGTGTTTGTTGATTGATCACGTCCGAAATACGAATTATTTTTCCAGTGGCAATTTTCACATTTTTAGAATTATAGAATTCCGCTGTGCTATTTTCTTTATACAATTTTAAATCAGTCATAGAAATGGGAACTTTTACTTCATAATCACCTGATTTTGCAATTTTCGCAATTTGTCCACCAGGATTAGCAATTGCACCCGGTTCTGCATAAATAGCGACAACAGTTCCGCTAAAAGGTGCAGCATAGAAGTATTTTAACATACGTTCTTCTTGACTTTTAAGATTGTAATATTCAGTTAAAATTGTTCTACTAGTAATGAACATGCGTTCTTTTTCAGAACGAATAGCAGGTAGTTCAGGTAGCATTCTAAACGGCTCTAAATTTTCTAGAAATCTCAACCATTTTTGTCGTTCACTAGGAAAATCCAATTCAATATCTGGTAAAGCGTTAATAACTAAATTACTCAATGCTGTTTTTCTTGCGCTGAGTGCATAAACAGCTTCTTGGTTGTCAATTTTATATAGAATTTGACCTTCTTTAAAATTTGTTCCAGGTTTCATTGAAATTCCACCTTTGATTAGTTTTCCTTGTACTTCAAATGAAACGATTACCTCCGAATTTGGTAAAATTTGACCGTAAGAAGTTAATTTCAGCGTTCGCATTTCATTTTTTGCATTTAAAATGGGAACATAAACAGTATTATTTTCTGCTTTTAATTCTTTCGAATCCTCTTTTTTGTTGTTCGAGAGAACCATGTAAATCAGTCCAGTGATTAAAATAAAAACGGAGAGTAAAATGATTTGACTTCTTTTCATTTGTGTTGAGTTGAATGATCACTATAAAAGTACTATTTCTGTGCATTTTTGATAGGTTAAAAAAGGATGAAAGGTTAAAGTTTAACATAAATTGATTTTATTAGTGTTTAAACATTAGTTAAACAAATTGTTAAAAACTGTGGAAAAGATTGTTGAAAACCAAAAAATGACCTGTTGATATCGCAGTTTCTTCTTGTGTAATTTTGTAAAGAACAATAAATCTCAACCTCAGAGCTATGTTTGGAACTATTTTACGGAAAAAGGTAAGTAATGATAAATTGGCAAACGTTTTTATAAACAGTTTGTTCAGTACAATTGATGCTGGTTTCCCAGTAGTGGCTGAATTCATAAATGATGACCCTGCCTTTGTTAAATCTCCTTGTATTCGCCCAAACGATAGTTATGAGTTCGCGTTTATTGTAATTGTTGGAAATATTTCCTTTTTAGAAAGTGCATTCGATCCTGAACAAGCTGATAGCATTGAATCAATTGTTTATGAGAAGTTGGCTAAAGTATATGAATTGTCAGTTCCCGAGTTTAAGTCATTGGTGAAAGATTACCGTTCATTACTTTCTCGTTTAAATCACCCATCAAAAAACATGATTTATGGAATGTCAAAGGTGATTTTTGATAAATATACCTTGTATAACTTTCAGGATGAATATTTTAAACGCATGCAGGCTCCAAATCCTTTGTTCTTGAAACGAATGGATGAGGTAGTAGAGAATTTTATTTGGGATTGGGATAGTTTCTTTAAGAAATACCGCTTAGACTGATCGTACAGAAAGCCTTTATTTTATAGAGATGAAGACTGAGTTTAACCTAATGTAAATACACCACTTTTTTCGTTTCGAAAAATCCTTCTGAATAAAAATCGCTGATATTGGTGTATCGGATATGACCTTTAATTCCGGCCATTTCTTCTCGTAAATCACCTCCTTTCAAATAAAGAATCCCATTCTTCAATTGATTGTTATTTTCCTTAAGGAATTTTCCTTTGGTCCATTTCATGAAAGTTGGCATCGCTGTAACTGCGCGACTCACAATAAAGTGAAATTGTTCTTTTACATTCTCTGCTCGTTCATGAATTGCTCGAACATTAGTAAGATTTAAAGCCTGCGCAACTTCATTTACAACTTTAATTTTTTTTCCGATTGAATCGACCAATAAAAAGTCGCATTCAGGAAACATGATTGCTAGTGGAATACCTGGAAACCCGCCACCAGTTCCAATATCTAAAATTTTGGTTCCAGGATTAAAGGAAGCAACTTTGGCTATTGCCAATGAATGCAGAACATGACGTTCGTAAAAATTATCGGTGTCTTTTCTAGAAATGACATTAATTTGACTATTCCACTCTTCGTAAAGCTTTCCTAAAGCGTTGAATTTGCTTTTTTGGTCGTCTGAAAGGTGTGGAAAATAATGTTGAATTAAATCAATGTCTTGCATTCTAGATATTGTCTTTTGTTTTTTCCATCATATTCGCGAGGAAATCTCGTGCGCGAAACAATTGAGCTTTAACCGTTCCTAAAGGAAGGTCTAACTCTTCAGAGATTTCTTCATAGCTCAATTCTTCAAAGTATCTTTTTTCAACTAATACGCGGTAACGTGGTTTTAATTTGCTCACCAATTCACGCATGTGAATTACCTTTTGATTGTGCATTATTGTTTCCTCTGGATCCATGGTGTTGCTTTGTGCATCAAAATAAAGAACGTCTCCTTCGTCTGTTTTTATTCCAGAATCCATAGAAGTTACCTTTATACGCTTTTTACGAATGAAATCAATGCAATTATTGGAAGCAATTTTAAAAAGCCAGGTTGAAAAAGCATATGTAGGAGAATATTGCTCCAATCTATTGAATGCCTTTCCAAACGCTTCAATGGTTAGGTCGTCCGCGTCGTCTGTGTTGTGCACCATTTTTAACATAGTGAAATATATAGACTCGCGATATTTCTCCATCAATGAAGCATACGCAGACTGGTCGCCTTTAATCGCGCGCTCAACAAGAATCAAGTCTTTTTGTGCTTTCTCCGATAAATGACTATTGTCTACCATTTGTTTTTATCTCTTTTATCAATTGAGTAATACATCGTTGGTGCCAAAACAGCATACGCTATATCCAATAATGGCAAATACGCAATGTATTTCGTTTCGCCTAATTTCACTAAGGCTCTACCCATGACCACCCATTTTACAGCAAGAATAAAGCCGAATATGGTTAGAGTCAACCAAATGAAATTAGAATCAAACAACAAAGTAACAAAGGAAAAGAGCATTAATAACAAGGTAAGCGGGTATATTCCTAACAGTAGTTTTTTGATAACCTTGTAGCGTTCAGTTGTAGTGTAGTGTCTAGATTTTTGACGCATCCATGAACTCCACGATTTTGGAGGGTTTGAATAGCAAAATGAATCCGGATCTAAATTAATGGTATAATTTCCTTTTTTCGCAGCTTCTTGGATAAATAAATCATCATCTCCAGATGATAACGCATAATGAGATTTGAAACCAGAAACGGCATTGAATACACTTTTCGTATATGCCATATTTCGACCGATTCCCATATATGGTAATTTGGCTTTAGCGAACGAAAAGTAATTCATTGCAATCCACGCAGTATCGAAGCGAATTACTTTATTTAAAAACCCTTTCTTCTTTTTGTATGGTCCGTATCCTAAAACAATTTCATGTTTTTCTGAAAAATGAGAACTCATACTTTTTAACCATTGATTACTAGCTGGATTACAATCTGCATCAGTAAAAAGTAAATGCTCGTACTTGGCTCCTTTGATTCCAAGTGTCAATGGAAGTTTTTTTCCAAACTTCATGTGTTGGCTTCTTTCCACATTAATTACTCGAATATTTGGGAATTCATGTGCAAATGCATCCAAAATATACTTCGATTCATCCATTGATTGATGGTTGACAACTATTACTTCGTAATTCGGATAATCTTGATCTAAAATAAAGGGAAGATTTTTAAATAAGTTATCTGCCTCGTTGCGAGCAGCTATAATTATTGTAACAGGAGGTGTGTTTGTTTTAAGCGATTTGTCTTTATGAAAAGCTAAACGACTGTACACGAGTATTAAAAACAACAATTGAATAAAGGAGAATAAGCAGAAACATAGAAAAAGATATGTTCCAAATGAGAATTCAAATACAGGTAGAAATTCTGACATTGTTTTTGCTTTGTACAAATATGGCATGCTTTGTTAAATACATTTATCTTTGTGGCGTTTACTTATTAACAATTTATGCACTTTAAACTCGAATATACTGATACTGAATCCAAAGCACGTGTTGGTGAATTGCACACGGATCATGGAATTATTGAAACTCCAATATTTATGCCCGTAGGTACAGCTGGTACGGTAAAAGGTGTTCATCAACATGAATTGGAAGAGGACATAAAAGCCCAAATTATTCTGGGAAACACATATCATTTGTTCTTGCGTCCGGGATTAGATGTTATTGAACCTGCTGGTGGATTGCATAAATTTATAAATTGGGATAAACCAATTTTAACTGATAGTGGGGGATATCAAGTGTATTCTCTTTCTGGAGCACGAAAAATTAAAGAGGAAGGAGTAACTTTTCAGTCGCACATAGATGGAAGTTATCATATGTTTTCACCTGAACGAGCAATTGATATTCAACGCTCAATCGGTGCTGATATTATTATGGCTTTTGACGAATGCACTCCGTATCCTTGCGATTATAATTACGCAAAACGCTCAATGCACATGACACATCGTTGGTTAAAACGTTGTTTCGATCAAATGGACAGAACTCAACCTAAATACGGGCACGAACAAGCACTGTTTCCAATTGTACAGGGAAGCACATACGAAGATTTAAGGAAAGAATCGGCTGAAACCATTGCGTCCCATGACGCGATTGGAAATGCTATTGGTGGATTATCAGTGGGCGAGCCAGCTGAGGAGCTTTATAAAGCAACAGATTTAGTGTGTAGTATACTACCTCAAGAAAAACCGCGTTATCTCATGGGAGTTGGAACCCCAATTAATTTATTGGAATGTATCGCACTTGGTGTTGATATGTTCGATTGTGTGATGCCAACTCGAAATGCAAGACATGGTATGCTATTTACGTCAGAAGGAGTTATAAATATCAAGAATAAAAAATGGGAAAAAGATTTTTCTCCACTGGACCCAAATGGTACGTCTTATGTTGATTCCACTTATAGCAAGGCATATTTGCGACATTTGATTCATTCAAAAGAGCATTTGGCAATACAAATTGCGACTATTCACAACCTTGCGTTTTATCTTTGGTTGGTAACGGAGGCAAGAAAACAGATTAAAGCTGGAACGTTTGTAGCATGGAAAAATCACATGATTCCAAAATTAGGTAATCGCTTGTAGATGCTAAAAATCATAGATAGATATATCATAAAAAAATTCTTAACCACTTTCTTCTTTATGTTGGGAGTGATTATGGTTTTGGCGATGGTATTTGATTTATCGGAGAAATTAGGAGATTTTATTGATAACAAGGCTTCTCTTTATGATGTTGTTTTTCATTACTATTTAAATTTCATCCTCTTTTACGCCAATATGTTTTCATCGATGATCATTTTTGTTTCTGTAATTTGGTTTACAGCGAAAATGGCGCAAGACACGGAAATCATTCCCATATGGAATAGCGGAAGGAAGTTTAGTCGTTTTGTAAGGCCGTACATGATAGCGGCAACTATTTTAATGTTGATCTCAATTGTTTTTAATCATTTTATAATACCATCTTCAAATAAAATAAGATTGAATTTCGAGGAGAAATATTACAGAAACGCCATGTCTGTTGACGATTATCATGCAGAATTTCCAAACAATGAAATCGTTTATTTTTCATCGTATAGATCGGAAACTGATTTAATAAATGATTTCACCGTTGAGAAATGGGATAAAAATGGAAATTTAAAAGGGTTTATTAAGGCAGCGACTGCTCGAAATATTAAAGGAACGAATAAATGGGAATTGTTTAATTATTACGAACGAAGAGTCGGATATCCGAATGATTTTATTGGTGAAGGCTTAAAAAAAGACACAAGTTTTCAATTTGATATTGGTGAAATGGCTACGCGTGAAAACATAGCTGAAGCAATGAATTATTTTGAATTGAAAGGCTTTATTGAGCGCGAACGTAAAAAAGGATCAGCGCATATTGCTGTATATGAAGTTGAACTTTATCAAAGAACCTCGTATCCTTTTGCAGCTTATGTTTTGACTATTATTGGAATTGCCGTCGCCAGTAGAAAAAAGCGTGGCGGTGTTGGAATTAATATCGCTATTGGTTTAGGTATAATCTTCATCTACATTTTCGCCATGAAAGTTACAACAGTTGCAGCAATGAATTTAGGTTTTCCAGCGTCAATAGCGGTTTGGGTTCCGAATTTCTTATTCGCAGGAGTAGCATATATTCTATATAAGAGAGCAAAACGATAATGTTGGTTTGGAATCAATAATTTTTATTGAACCCACATAAGTTTTTCTAAGTTTACCTTCATTCGCATAAATCCAAAAGAAACGGTTACAGTTGCCTGATTTATTTCTTCAACTATTCCAGATTGTTTCGTTGCAATGAGTTTTACCTTCGAACCAACTTTTATCTTTGATCGATTGTATTCATCTTTTTGAGGTTTTACTGTTTTCTTTTTCTTGGAAGGGTTCTTTTGTTGCTGAATTAAAGCATCTTTTTCCTTTTGTTTAACTGCCAATTCTTTGGAACGTTCTACTGCCAGGAACTTTTTCACTTCTTCCAGAAGTGGGTTATTTATTGACGCTTTACGACTATTTGTGTTGTATCGATGAATGTACGTAGTTAATTTTTTTCCGTATTGAATGAACTTATGATTGGTATCTGCACTTTCTCTAAATTGTTTCAGCTTCTCGTCGTAATACGTCTTCTTTTCTTCATATTCATTGAAAGAGTCTTGCGCAATTTTTTGAGCTTCGATGTGCTCATTATTCAATTTGGTTAGGTAAGTTTTTTCTTTTTGCAGATCGTTCAACAATTTATCCATTTGAACCTTTTTATCATCCAATTTCTCCTTTGCCAATTCGATTAACTCATCAGGTATTCCGTTCATTTTTGCTACCTCAAATGTAAATGAGCTACCTGGTTGACCTGTTGAAAAAGTATAAGTAGGCTCAAGTGTTTCGGTGTTAAATAACATGCTTCCATTTACCGCATTACGCAATTGGTCTGCTTTTAATTTGATATTGTTGTAATGCGTTGTTATCACGCCAAAACTCTTTTTGTTGTATAGAGTCTCAAAAATCACCTCCGCCAAAGCTCCACCTAAATCAGGATCAGAGCCTGTTCCAAATTCATCTAAAAGAAATAAAGTTTTTTTATTGGCAATTTCCAAGAATTGATTCATTCGCTTCAATCGATAAGAGTAGGTGCTCAATTCATTCGCGATCGATTGATTGTCACCGATATCACTTAAAACATTTTCAAAAATGCACATCGTACTGTTTTTGTGCACTGGGACCAATAAGCCAGATTGTAACATTATTTGCAATAAGCCAATTGATTTTAGGGTGATACTTTTTCCACCAGCATTTGGTCCTGAGATAACTAACATGCGAGAAAACTTATCCATTTTAATGCGTTGAGGCAGTGTTTTTTTTCCTGCATCTTTATTTGCTCGCCAGAGAATAGGGTGAAAGGCTTCGAATAATTCGATTTCCAAATCTTCGGATAGTGAAGGGATTGTGCAATCCAATACAATCGCTAATCTGCTTTTTGCATTGATGAAATCGAAGGCGGTCAATACGGATTGATACGACTTGATTAATTCAAGATGTTGCATTAAATCCTTTTTTAGAACTTGGAGAATACGGAATATTTCCTTGCGTTCATCGTCCAACAACATCTCCAATTCATTGTTTAAGGGAATGTTTATTTGAGGTTCGATGTATGTTAAACTGCCTGTGTTACTTGATCCAACAACAGTTCCCGTAATCTTGCGCTTGTGGCTAGAAAGTACAGTCAAAACACGTCTGTCATTTATAAATGTTTCCTTAGTATCGCCTAAAACGTTTTCTTTTAGTAAACGCCGGATTTCTTTATCAAAATTCCGATTAATTTGCTTGCGAAGCACATTAATTTGTGCGCGTATTTCGAATAATTCCTTGGAAGCATCGTCCTTTACTTTTCCGTGGCGATCGAACACCAATTCAATACTCTCAATGATTTCCAATGTGTAATAAGATCCTTCTAAGATATCAGATAGCAACGGATATTCGTCTTGTCGTTTATCAAAAAATACAAGTAGATCATTGACTAGGTGAGAAGCATATAAAATGCGTAAAAAACCTTCTAATTGAATGGCTGCATTGGTAATCGGAAGCATTTTAATCTCGGTAATCAATTCCTCAAATTCAAGTCGTGGAAAAACCTCTCCTTCATCACGGATTGATTTTAATTCAAACACTTTCTTTAGCTCTTTAATAATGTCTTCACGACTTTCAAGAGGAGAAAGTGAACTTAATTTTTGATGCGCAGTCGGACCAACGGCGTAGCCTTTTAGCCAATCTCTAAGAACCGGAAACTCTAAATCTTCTAATGTTTGCTGATCAATCATATTTCCAGCAAAGATAGACATTGAAGATTAAAATCATTGGTTTCCATCGAATAGAAAAAGACTTTTATATCTTTGTTCCGAACCTATATAGATGTAGTATGCACATTATTTCTTTCAACGTTAACGGTATTCGAGCAATAGCAAAAAAAGATTTTTTTAAGGATATGAAACGTCTCGATGCAGACATTATTTGCCTTCAAGAAACCAAAGCAACGGTAGAACAGGTGAAAGAAACTGTGAGTTCAGAATTGCCAAATTATCACCTTTACGCAAACGAGGCTGATCGAAAAGGTTATTCTGGAACAGCGATTTTTTCGAAACAAGAGCCGATCTCGGTAACGTATGATATGGGAATTGCTGAACACGATACGGAAGGACGTGTAATTAGTGCTGAGTTTAGTGATTATTATGTTGTAACAGTTTACACACCAAATTCTGGAAGTGAATTGCTTCGGTTGGATTATCGCCAAAAATGGGATGCGGATTTTTTAAAGTTTATCAAAGGATTAGAAAGAAAAAAACCAGTTTTAGTATGTGGAGATTTCAATGTGGCGCATAAGGATATTGATTTGGCACGCCCAAAACCAAATTACAATAAATCTGCTGGCTACATGCAAGAAGAAATTGATGGAATGGATTCATACACATCTAACGGATTAGTTGATACTTTTCGATTAAAACATGGTGATGATGTCAAATATTCATGGTGGAGCTATCGAGGAGGTGCTCGAGATAAAAATGTTGGCTGGAGAATTGATTACTTTTTGGCTTCGGAAAAATTAGTAGATCGAATTAGTGAAGCATCTATTTTGAATGATGTGCACGGTTCTGATCATTGTCCAGTTGCCGTGAAATTAAAATAAGAATTTTAAAAAAAAAGAGTTTGAATAAATTTCAAACTCTTTTTTTTGATTCTCTTTAGGCTACTTTAGCTGGTTGCGAATTTAGCATCTCTTGGATTTTCTTATGCCATTTTTCTGCCAATTGAAGTTCTCCATCTAATTGCATTCTATTTGTGGTATCAAATAAAACTGTCTCTTATACACATCTCCGAGCCCACGAGACAGGCAGAAATCTC